>SBFT01000299.1 GCA_006227805.1 Paracoccaceae bacterium | reverse complement strand
TGCCGCGCCTCGTCCACCACGCGGGCCAGGTCCTGGCCCACCAGTTCCTCGCCCGTGCCCAGCCGCAGGACCGCGCCTTCGATCCCCTGCTGGATCAGGTAATCGTCCAGCGCCGCCTGGTCCTTCAGATAGACCTCGGACTTGCCGCGCGCGACCTTGTAGAGCGGCGGCTGCGCGATATAGAGATAGCCCCCCTCGATCAGTTCCGGCATCTGCCGGTAGAAGAAGGTCAGAAGCAGCGTCCGGATATGCGCGCCGTCCACGTCGGCATCGGTCATGATGATGATCTTGTGATAGCGCAGCTTGGCGATGTTGAATTCGTCGCGCCCGATCCCGGTGCCCAGCGCCATGACCAGGTTGCCGATCTCCTGGCTGCCCAGCATCCGGTCGAAACGCGCGCGCTCGACGTTCAGGATCTTGCCGCGCAGGGGCAGGATTGCCTGGGTGCGCCGGTCACGGCCCGTCTGGGCCGATCCGCCGGCACTGTCGCCCTCGACCAGGAAGAGTTCCGACTTGGCCGGGTCCTTCTCGGCACAGTCCTTCAGCTTGCCCGCCAGGAAGTTGACGTCCAGCGCCGACTTGCGCCGGGTCAGCTCGCGCGCCTTGCGCGCGGCCTCGCGCGCCATCGCGGCCTCGACGATCTTGCCGACGATCATGCGCGCCTCGGCGGGGTTTTCCTCGAACCACTCGCCCAGCTTCTCGCCCAGAAGGCCTTCCACCGCCGGACGCACTTCGGACGAGACCAGCTTGTCCTTGGTCTGGCTGCTGAACTTGGGATCCGGCACCTTGACCGACAGGACACAGGTCAGCCCCTCGCGCGCGTCGTCGCCCGTGAAGCTGATCTTTTCCTTCTTCGCGATCCCACTGTCCTGGGCATAGCGCTGCAAGACCCGCGTCAGCGCGCCGCGAAAGCCCGCCAGGTGCGTGCCGCCGTCGCGCTGGGGGATGTTGTTGGTGAAGGGCAGGACATTCTCGTGATAGCTGTCGTTCCACCAGAGCGCGGCCTCGATCCCGATATTGTCGCGCTCGCCGGTGACGAAGATCGGCTGGGGCATCAGGCCGGTCTTGTGACGGTCGAGATACTTGACGAATTCCCGCACCCCGCCTTCATACATCAGCTCGGTCCGCAGGGGCTGGGCGGGGCGCTCGTCCTCGAGGATGATCTTCACGCCCGAATTCAGGAAGGCCAGTTCGCGCAGGCGGCGTTCCAGCGTCTCGAAACTGTAGTCGAGGTTGGAAAAGGTCTGGGTCGAGGCGAGAAAGCGCACTTCCGTCCCCGTGCGCCCCTCGGACGGGCCGACGACGCGCAGATGCTCGACCGTCTCGCCATGCTCGAAGCGGGCGAAGTGTTCCTTGCCCTCGCGCCAGATGCGCAGTTCCAGCCAGACCGACAGCGCGTTCACCACGCTGACGCCGACCCCGTGCAACCCGCCCGAGACCTTGTAGGAATTCTGGTCGAACTTGCCGCCCGCGTGCAGCTGGGTCATGATGACCTCGGCCGCGCTGACGCCTTCGCCCTCGTGGATGCCGACCGGGATCCCGCGGCCGTTGTCGGCGACGGACACGCTGGAATCGGCGTGGATCTTCACATGAACATGATCGGCATGACCGGCCAGCGCCTCGTCTATGCCGTTGTCCACGACCTCGTAGACCATGTGATGCAGGCCCGAGCCGTCATCGGTATCCCCGATATACATGCCCGGCCGCTTGCGCACCGCCTCCAAGCCCTTGAGAACCTTGATAGAATCGGCGCCGTATTCTTCCTGCGCGCGCGTCGCCTCCGACATCCGCGAATTCCTTCTTGTCTTTTGAATCTTATACGATTTCTGGTGGGGGATGTCACGCGCCGCGACTAGATTTTGTGGTCAGAGAAAGGGAATGGCCAGACCCACCAGAACCATCGCCCAACCGGCCGCCAGGTTCGTCATCCGCAATCCGCGCGGCGAGGCGACCAGCCGCCGCGCCCGGTCGATGAAGAGCGCGAAGGTCAGGTTCCCCGCCAGGGGCACAAGGACCGACATCGCCACGATCACGACGATGTCGAGGCCCGTGATCCGCTCGAGATCGAAGAAGCCCGGCAGCACCCCCATGTAGAACAGGATCGCCTTGGGATTGCCCAGGATCGCGACCACCCCCGCCGTGAAGCCCGCCCGCAGCCCGGGCCGCGTCAGCCGCCGGTCGCCATGGATCGCGTCATCGGCGCTGCGGATCGCCTGCCAGCCCATCCACAGGAAGACCGCGCAGGCGACCCAGCGCAGGACGGTCATGATCCCGTCGACTTCCGCCACGATCCACGCGAGGCCCAGCATCGCAAGGGCAGGCCAGACGATATCGCCCACGGACACGCCCAGCGCCAGCGGCCAGGCCGCCTGGAAGCCGCCCGACATCGACCGCGCGATCAGCGCCAGCCAGACCGGCCCCGGCGTCAGGAACAGCACCAGAAGCGCCCCGGCATAGAGCACCAGCTGCGGCAGGGTCACCGTCATGCCGCCCTCACCTGGCTTTCGCCACCCGTTTCGGTCACTTCCAGGCATTGCGCCCGCGCGCCCAGTTCCGCGAACAATTCCGGCCCCGTCCCCGTCATCCAGGCCTGCGCGCCCAGCGCGCAGACCTCGTCATAGAGCGCCGCCCGCCTGCCCGCGTCCAGATGCGCCGCGACCTCGTCCAGCAGAAGGATCGGCGGCGCGCCGATCTCCTCGGCCAGCGCGCGCGCATTGGCCAGGATCAGCGACACCAGAAGCGCCTTCTGCTCCCCGGTGGAACAGTCGCGCGCGGGCACGCCCTTGGCGGCATAGACGCCGTAGAGATCCGTGCGGTGCGGCCCGACCAGCGCGCGGCCCGCGGCCATGTCGCGGAGGCGGCTTTCGGCCAGGGCCTCGCGCAGGGCGTCCTCGTCCCCGGGCATCCCGCCCTCGCTCTGCTGCAATTCCAGATCGGCGACGGGAAAGGCCGTCCCGGCCCCCGCCTGCGCCTCGGCCAGCCGGACCACGGTCGCGACACGGCCCGCATGGATGCGCGCGCCCGCCTCGGCCATCTGGCGCTCCAGCGCACCATACCAATGGGCGTCGCGCACCTGCTCCTTCAGCAACCTGTTGCGCTCGCGCATGGCCTTGTCATAGGCCAGCACCGCATCCGCATGATCGGGCAGGAAGCTCATCACCATCCGGTCGAGAAACCGCCGCCGTCCTTCCGCCGCCTCGATCCACAACCGGTCCATCGCCGGGACCAGCCAGAGAACCCGCGCGATCCGGCCCAGCGCCACCTGCGAGGCCTGCTTGCCGTCGATCGTGACCTGCCGCGCCGCGCCGCCTTCCGACCAGGTCTCGACCTCGTGCACATGGCCGGGCGTCACGACTTCGGCCGACAGCTTCCATCCCAGGGTCTCGGGGCGGCGCGACATCTCCTCGGCGCTGGCGCGACGCAGCCCCCGCCCGGGCGAGAACAGCGACACCGCTTCCAGGATGTTCGTCTTGCCCGCCCCGTTCGGCCCCCAGATCGCGACCGGGCGGCCATCCGCCTCGATCCGCGCGCGCCTGTGCGAGCGGAAATGCGACAGGCTCAGCCGCGACAGGAACAGCATGTCCTGCTTCCTCTCGCTTCAAATATCCCCGCCGGAGGCATCGCGCGTCAGCGCGATCAGACGCGCATCGGCATCACGACATAGACCGCGCTCTGGTCGTTGCCCTCGCGCATCAGGGTGGGGTCGCCGGCCGAGTTGAACAGGAAGACCGCGTTCTCGCGGTCGACCTGGCCCGCGATTTCCAGCAGGTATTTCGCGTTGAACCCGATATCCAGGCGTTCGTCGCCATAGGCCACGGCCAGTTCCTCTTCCGCCGCGCCGCTGTCGGGCGCGTTGACCGAGAGGACCAGACGGTCCTCGTCCAGCGACAGCTTGACCGCGCGCGAGCGTTCGGAACTGACCGTCGCCACCCGGTCGACCGCCTGCGCGAATTCGGCCGCGTCCACTTCCAGGCGGCGGGTGTTGTTCTGCGGGATGACCCGGCTGTAATCGGGGAAGGTGCCGTCGATGACCTTCGAGGTCAGCGTGATGTCCGGGGTCGCGAAGCGCACCTTGGTCTCGGAGACCGAAACCGCGATCTTCATCTCGTCGTCGTCCAGAAGCTTGCGCAATTCGCCCACGGTCTTGCGCGGCACGATGACGCCGGGCATGTCAGACGCACCTTCCGGCAGGTCGGCGTCGATGCGCGCCAGGCGGTGGCCGTCGGTGGCCACGCAGCGCAGGACCCGCCCGCCATCGGCCTCGGCCACATGCATGTAGACGCCGTTCAGGTAGTAACGCGTCTCTTCCGTCGAGATCGCGAATTTCGACTTGTCGAAAAGCCGCCGCAGCGCCGGCGCGGGGGCCGAGAAATTCGACTGGTATTCCGAGGACGCCATCACCGGGAAATCCTCCTTCGGCAGCGTCGCGAGCGAGAAGTTGGAGCGCCCCGCCTCGACCGTCAGCCGGCCCGTCGCGCTGTCGGCCGCCAGCGTCACCAGCGCGCCGTCGGGCAGCTTGCGCACGATCTCGTGCAGCGTCGTGGCCGAGACGGTGGTGGCGCCGGGACGCTCGACCTTGGCGGGGGCCTTGTCGACGACCTCGATGTCGAGATCGGTGGCGCGGAACTGGACGCGGTCGCCCTCGGCCTCGATCAGGACATTGGCCAGGATCGGGATGGTGTTGCGCCGCTCGACCACGGATTGGGCCTGGGACACCGCCTTCAACAGCGCGCCGCGTTCAATGCTCAGTTTCATCGCCATCCCCATCATATGCGCCGGGACAGGCAAATTAGCCGTTTGCCGCCGTGGCACAAGCGTTTTCACAAGCTCTCGGGAGGGGTTGTCCGCCGGATGGGGCGCGCGGTCAAGGGGTGGTCCCGCGCGCCCCGTCCCCCGGTCAGGCTTCCAGCGCGCGGCGCAGCAGCTCGATATCCTCGGCGATCTGGCCGTCGGTCGCCTTCAGCTCCTCGATCCGGCGCACGCCATGCATGATCGTGGTGTGATCGCGCCCGCCGAAGCGGCGGCCGATTTCCGGCAGCGACCGGCTGGTCAGCTGTTTCGCAAGATACATCGCAACCTGGCGAGGCCTGGCATAGGTCCGCAGGCGCTTGGGGCCGATGATGTCGCTCATCCGGATGTTGTAGTAATCGGCGACCTGGCGCTGAATCTCCTCGACGGTGATCTTGCGCTCGGACGCCTTCAGGACATCGGCCAGGCAGTCCTGGGTCAGGTCCATGTCGATCTCGCGCCCGACCAGCGAGGCGAAGGCGAAGAGCCGCTGCAACGCCCCTTCCAGGACGCGCACGTTGGTCGAGATGCGCTGCGCCAGGAATTCCAGGATCCCGGGCGCGATGCGCAGCTGGCCATAGCTGGCCATGAACTGCTCGGCCTTGGATTGCAGCACGCCCAGGCGCAATTCGTAGTCGGTGGGGTGCAGATCGACGACCAGCCCGCATTGCAGGCGCGACTTCACCCGGTCCTCGAGGTGCTTGATCTCGCCCGGGGCGCGGTCGGCGGAAATGATGATCTGCTTGTTCTGGTCCACCAGCGCGTTGAAGGTGTGGAAGAACTCCTCCTGCGTGCTGTCCTTGCCGGCGATGAACTGGACGTCATCCACCATCAGCACGTCCACCGACCGGAAAAGATGCTTGAAATCCATCATCCTGCGTTCACGCAGGGCCTGGATGAAGCGGTACATGAACTGTTCGGCCGACAGGTAGACGACGTTCAGATGCGGCTGGCGCGTGCGCAGCTCCCAGGCGATCGCGTGCATCAGGTGGGTCTTGCCCAGCCCCACCCCGCCATAGAGAAAGAGCGGGTTGAACGTGACCGGCCCGCCCTCGGCCACGCGGCGCGCGGCGGCATGGGCCAGTTCGTTGGGCTTGCCCACGATGAAGCTGTCGAAGGTGAAGCGCGGGTCGAGCGGCGCGGCCTGGAGGCTGTCGGCGGGGGCGACGGAGGCCGCCTGTTTCGGTGCGACCGCCTGCGCGGCGCCGCTGTCGGGACGGCGGGTCGAGTTGGCCGAAACCTGAAAGGCCAGGCGCTGCACCCGCTCACCGGAATTGTTCAGCTCGTAAAGGATCAGGTCCGCGAAATTCTGGCTGACGTAATTGCCGAGGAAGTTGTTGGGAACCGTGAAGACCGCCACCCCGTCTTCCAGCGCCGCGAATTCGAGCGGCTCGATCCAGCTGGCGTAGTTGTTCTTTCCGACCGTCTTCAGAAGCCTCAGTCTGAGTTGTCCCCATTTTTCTTGTGTCATTCTTCGCCTCGTCGTTGCGACTGTCGGCCTTGCGGCCTCTTGTTATGGATTCCCGGCCCAACCCCCGGGACGATCCATCACTCAAGACATCTCTGCGCTGCCGCAAAGGCATCGCCATGCGCGGATGCGCATCAATGCCGGATATAGATCCGCAACCCGGCGGCAGTGCCGGTTTGGTGTCGGATCTGCGTCCGGCGCAGAAATGTCATGACAGGGCCGACGTCGAAAAACCCCAACGCAGCAGCAGACCGATGCACCGGAAAACCCGGAACAACGACCGTCACCTGCCGGGTCGCCCATGTTGTCTTGTGGCGTCCCGGGAAGTGGCCTGTCCCCCCAAGCGAGTGAATCGCTGCACCTTGGTATCAAGCCCGCGCAGAGCGGTTCAATGAATCTCTGCGCTTGACTCAGGGCTTTGC
>SBFT01000130.1 GCA_006227805.1 Paracoccaceae bacterium | reverse complement strand
TTAGACGATTTCTTCATGCCCTTCTGGCACTGCGGACCGGACATGATCGTAACCACCGAACCGAAGCGGGTCTTCCTGTTCCTGCAAGGCCCGCACGGACCCTTCTTCAACGCCCTGGGCGGTATGCTGCGCCGGGCCGGGGCCGAGGTCTGGCGCGTGGGGTTCAACGCGGGCGACCGCGCCTTCTGGTTCCAGCCGCGCTCCTACATCCCGTTCCGGGGACAGGCCCGGGACTGGCCAGACACCTTCGCCTCCCTGCTGTCCGAGAAGGACGTGAGCGATATCGTGCTCTATGGCGACACCCGTCCGATCCACGCCCAGGCCGTGGCCATCGCCAGGGCGCGGGGCCTGCGCGTCCATGTCTTCGAGGAAGGCTACATGCGGCCCTACTGGGTCACCTACGAGCGCGGCGGAACCAATGGCCATTCCCGCCTGATGGAGATGTCGATCGCCCGGATGCAGCAGGCGCTGGCGCAGTCGGACCTCGAGGCGCCCCTGCCCCCGGCCCATTGGGGCGACATGCGCCAGCACATCTTCTACGGCGCTCTCTACCATTTCTTCGTGATGTTCCTGAACGGCGGCTACCGCAATTTCCGCCCGCACCGGGCGTTGACGGTGACGCAGGAATTCCGGCTCTATCTCAAGCGGTTGCTGCTGATGCCCTTGCAGGCGCTGGACCGGCGCATCGCCACCTGGCGCATCCGGCATGGCGGATTTCCCTATCATCTGGCGCTTCTGCAACTGGAACACGACAGTTCGTTCCAGATGCATTCGCCCTTCTCGACGATGACCGAGTTCCTGGAGCTTCTGGTCGAAGGTTTCGCGGCGGGCGCCCCGCGCCACCATCACCTGGTGGTCAAGGCACATCCGCTGGAGGACGGCCGCGTGCCGATCCGGCGCACGCTGCGGCGGCTCGCCCGCGAACACGGCATCGCCGAGCGCGTCCATTACGTGCGCGGCGGCAAGCTGGCGCAGCTTCTGAACGATGCGCGATCCGCGGTCACCGTGAATTCGACCGCGGCGCAACAGGTCCTGTGGCGGGGCATCCCGCTCAAGGTCTTCGGCCGCGCCGTCTACGACAAGCCCGAATTCGTCTCGGACCTGGCCTTGCGCGATTTCTTCGCGGGCCCGACCCGGCCCGACACCAGGGCCTATCGCGATTATCGGCGTTACCTGCTGGAAACCAGCCAGGTCGCCGGCGGCTTCTACTCGTCGCGCGGGCGGCGGCAATTGCTGCGCCAGGTCGTCGACATGATGCTGTCGCACGAGGATCCCTACGACGCGCTGGCCTCGGGAACCGCGGCTCCCAGGCAACAGTTGCGCCTGGTCCAGTGACCGGCACTCTCGGTGGCGCTGGATATTCCAACAGGATTCCGGTAACTTGAAAGAAAAACCTGAGGCAGAATTCATAGGTCGAGGAGACCGCGCAGTGACACCCAGAGTAAAGCGTTGGGCGAATTTCGCCCTGTTGGCGGGCGCGGTCCTCGCCGTGACCGGCTGCAGCCTGTTGCCGAATGCCGGCCCGAACAAGCGGCAGATCTACGCCGGATCGGTGCAACGCGAGGGCGATGCCTTCATCGTGGCGGTCAATGACCGGGTGACACGCGCCACCGCGGTCAGCCCGGCGCTGGGCTTTTCGGAGGCGTTCCGCGGCGCCTCGACGCTGACGCCGGACGTGATCAGGCCGGGCGACACGCTGGGCCTGACGATCTGGGAAAACGTGGATGACGGGCTTCTGGCCTCGGAGGGGGCGAACGCCACCGCGATCGAGGAAGTGCAGGTGGACAGCGCGGGCTTCATCTTCGTGCCCTATGCCGGCCGCCTGCGCGCCGCCGGAAACACGCCGGAACAGCTGCGCAACATCATCACCCGCCAGCTCGAGGAACAGACACCCGATCCGCAGGTCGAGGTGCGCCGCCTGGCGGGCGACGGCGCAACGGTGACGATCATCGGCGCGGGCGGCCAGGGCGTCTTCCCGATCGAACGGCCCACCCGCACGCTGTCGGGGATGCTGGCCAATTCCGGCGGCATCGCGACCGAGCCCGAGATCACCCGCGTCACCGTGGTGCGCGGCGATCACAAGGGCACGATCTGGTTCAGCGATCTGTTCGACGATCCCCGCGCCGACATCGCCCTGCGCGGCGGCGACCGCATCTTCATCGAGGAGGACACCCGTTCGTTCACGGCGCTGGGCGCCACCGCAAGCCAGTCGCGCGTGCCCTTCGAGTCGAAGAACCTCTCGGCGCTGGAAGCCATCGCCCAGGTCGGCGGCCTCGTCACCGTGGCGGCCGATCCGACCGGGGTGTTCGTGCTGCGCAACGAACCGGCGGAAATCGCCAACCAGGTCATGGGCCGCACCGATCTGGTGGGCGCGCAACGCCTCGTCTACGTTCTGGACCTGACCCAGCCCAACGGGCTGTTCCAGGCCCGCGATTTCGTGATCCGCGACGGCGACACGCTCTATGTCACCGAGGCGCCGTTCACCCAGTGGAACAAGACCATCTCGGCGCTGACCGGGGGCCTGACCACCGCGGCCTCGCTGTCCACCCTCACCGAATAGGATGGACGCAACCGGACCTTCAGCCGCCGGCGGGACCGCCCGTCGGCGGCTTTGCGTCTACAACGGCGGCTTCCTTCGTGACCGGCGCCTGCGCCGCATCCTGTCGCTTGCGGGCTACGACATCCGGCTGGGCCGACCGGGCCCGCAGGACCTGGTGGGCATCTGGGGCGACAGCCCGACCGCGCATCGCGGCCGCAGGGCCGCCGCGCGCCACGGCGTGGGCCTTCTCCGGGTCGAGGACGCCTTCCTGCGCTCGCTCCATCCCGGGCGGCGGGGCGATCCGCCGCTGGGGCTGAGCCTCGACCTGCGCGGCGTTCATTTCGATGCGGGCCAACCCAGCGATCTCGAAACCCTGCTGGCCAGCCACGCGCTGGACGACACGGCCCTTCTGGACCGGGCCCGCGCGGTGATCGCGCGGCTGGCGGCCGCGCACCTGACCAAGTACAGCGCCGTCGACCCCGCCCTGCCCCTGCCCGATCCGGGCTATGTCGTGGTCATCGACCAGACGCGGGAGGATGCCTCGGTCCGGGCCAGCCGCGCGGACCGCGCGCGCTTCGTCGAGATGCTGGCCTTCGCGCAGGAGGAACATCCCGGCGCGCGCGTCCTGATCAAGACCCATCCCGAGACCGCGCAGGGATTCCGCCCCGGCCATTTCGGCCCCGAGGACACCAATGACCGCATCCAGCTTCTGAGCGATCCAGTCAGTCCCTGGGCGCTGTTCGAAGGGGCGGTGGGCGTCTATACCGTGTCCTCGCAACTGGGGTTCGAGGCGATCCTGGCGGGCCACCGCCCCCGGGTCTTCGGCCAGCCCTTCTATGCCGGCTGGGGCCTGACCGTCGACG
This sequence comes from Paracoccaceae bacterium, assembly GCA_006227805.1. GTDB lineage: Bacteria > Pseudomonadota > Alphaproteobacteria > Rhodobacterales > Rhodobacteraceae > JAGYKE01. The sequence goes on along the minus strand of SBFT01000130.1, from coordinate 3,299 downwards.
ACGCGCCGGTCGCGCGCCGGGAACGGCGGCTGACGCGGGCGCAACTGGTGGCGGCGGCGCTGATCCTCTACCCCACCTGGTACGATCCCTTCGCCGACGCGCTGTGCGAGGTCGAGCGCGTGCTGGACATCCTGGAAGCGCAGGCGCGCGCCTGGCGGCAGGACCGCCACGGCTGGGTGGCAGGGGGTATGCGCCTGTGGAAGCGCCCGGCCCTGAACCGCGTCTTCGGCGGCGAAAGGCGGATCCTCTTCGAGGACGACGCGGCGCGTGCCCGGGCCACGGGCCGTCCGCGCATGGTCTGGGCCGGCAAGGCGGGCCCCGGGGACGAGGACGCCGCCCTTGTCGAGGACGGGTTCCTGCGCTCGCGCGGGCTGGGGGCCGGGCTGGTCCCGCCCCTGTCGCTGGTGGTGGACGATCTGGGCATCTACTACGACCCGGCGCGCCCGTCGCGGCTGGAACGCCTGATCGCGCTGCGCGAGACGCTGCGCCCCGACCAGGCGCTGCGCGCCGAGCGGCTGATCGCGTCGGTCACCGGGCTGGGCGTGACCAAGTACAACCTGGGCGGCGCGCGCCCCGATCTGCCCAAGGGCCGGCGTATCCTGGTGCCGGGCCAGGTCGAGGACGACGCCTCGATCCTGCGCGGCACGGGGGCCGTGCGCACGAACTTCTCCCTGTTGCAGGCCACGCGCGAGGCCAATCCGGATTGCGTCCTCCTCTACAAGCCCCACCCGGATGTCGAGGCGGGGCTGCGCGCGGGCGAGATCCGGGCGGAAGGCCTGGCCGATGTAGTGCTGGCGGATGTGGACACGGGCTGGCTGCTGGGCCAGGTGGACGAGGTCTGGACCATGACCTCGGGCCTGGGGTTCGAGGCGCTGTTGCGCGGCCTGCGCGTCACCACGCTGGGTGTGCCCTTCTACGCGGGCTGGGGCCTGACGACCGACCTCGCGCCGCCGCTGGCGCGCCGTTCGGCACGGCCGACGCTGGCGGGCCTCGTCCACGCGACGCTGATCGACTATCCGCGCTACCATGATCCGGTCACGAACCGCCCCTGCCCGGTGGAAGTGGCGGTGGCGCGGCTGGCTTCGGGGGCGGTTCCCCGTCCCGGGCCCCTGCTGCGGGCCCTGTCGAAGGTGCAGGGCGCGCTGGCGACCCATGCCCATCTCTGGCGCTGAAGCGGTCGCCTAGCCGGTCGCCCGCCGCCAGATCTGCAGCACATCCGCGCCGATCGGACGCAGGTCGTCCAGCACGAAGCGCGCGGCGTTTTCCAGCCGGTCGAGGCCCATCGCCCCGATCATCGGCAGGCCCTCGGCCCCGATCGCCATGCCGGCCTGGAACACCGCCAGTTCATCCACCAGGTCCGCCGCCAGAAGCGAGGCCGAAAGCGCGCCGCCACCCTCGCAGAAGACCCGCGTCAGCCCGGCCGCGCCCAGCTGGCGCAACACGTCGGCGGGGTCCAGATGGACCCCCACCCGCGCGCAGGGCATCAGCCGCGCGCCGAGGCCCTCCCAGGCGCGCTGGCGTTCGGGATCGGCATCCGTGCCATGCAACAGCCAGACGGGCAGGTCCCTTGCGCTGCGCGCCAGCTGCCCCAGAAGCGGCAGGTCGAGCCGTCGCGACACCACGACCCGCACCGGCTGATGCGCCATCCCGAGGTCGCGCACGGTCAGCGACGGATCATCCGCCCGCGCCGTGCCCGCCCCCACCATCACCGCATCATGGCGCGCGCGCATGGCGTGGACGGCGCGCCGCGCCTCGGCCCCGGTGATCCACTTGCTCTGCCCTGTGGCGGTGGCGATCCGGCCATCGAGGCTCGCCGCCAGTTTCAGCGTCACGAAGGGCCGCCCGGTTTCGGTCCTGAGGAAAAAGCCCGCATGATCGCGCGCCGCTTCCTCGGCAAGAACGCCCGTGACCACCTCGATCCCCGCCATGCGCAGGCGTTCGAAGCCCTGGCCCGCGACCCGCGGGTCACTGTCGGGCAAGGGCGCGACCACGCGCGCGATCCCGGCGGCGATCAACGCATCCGTGCAGGGCGGCGTCTGGCCGTGATGGGCGCAAGGCTCGAGGCTGACATAGGCCACGGCGCCGCGCGCTGCCGCCCCGGCCTGGGCCAACGCCACCGTTTCCGCATGGGGCCGCCCGCCCGGCCGGGTCCAGCCGCGCCCCACCACGCGACCGCCCGCCACGATGACGCAGCCGACGGCCGGATTGGGCCAGCACCGTCCCATGCCGCGCCGGCCGAGCGCCAGCGCGGTGCGCATCCACCGCTGATCGGCGGCCGGGCCCACGGCCCGTCAGGCCTCGGGTGGGGTGTGCGGGCGCAGTTCGGCGACGAAATCCTCGAAATCGTCGGCAGCCTGGAAGTTCTTGTAGACGCTGGCGAAACGCACATAGGCGACGGTGTCGATCCGGGCCAGCGCTTCCATCACGATCTCGCCGATCTTCTTCGAGGGGATGTCGGTTTCGCCCATGCTTTCCAGCCGCCGCACGATGCCCGAGATCATCTGGTCGATCCGCTCGGGATCGATCGGGCGCTTCTGCATCGAGATCCGGATCGAGCGTTCCAGCTTGTCGCGGTCGAAATCCTCGCGCTTGCCGCTGTTCTTGATGACGACCAGATCGCGCAGCTGGACGCGTTCATAGGTGGTGAAGCGTCCCCCGCAGGCCGGGCAGAACCGCCGCCGCCGGATCGAGACGTGATCCTCGGCGGGCCTGGAATCCTTCACCTGGGTGTCGATGTTTCCGCAAAACGGGCAGCGCATGGCCTGTTCCCTTTTCCTGTCCTCTGCCTCTTTCTTGTGGGACTGTCGGCCCACTTGTGCAGGAGTATAGGGAACACGCTAGGCTTTGGGTAGCGCCAATTTTCCGCCCCAAGATGGGCGGTCACGGACCGTGTCTTCAGGGAAAGCGCGGGTTGTGTTCGCCGAAATGATCGTAGCAATACTGCTGCGCCGCAACCGCGCTGAGGTTGTCGCCGATGGCCTTGAGGCTGAGAAACAGCTGCTGCACCTGCGAGCGGTCCGCCGCCGCGGGTGGCGGCGTGAGCGAGAAGGTCACCGCCTTCTTTCCCGGTTCGGTCCGCGACGGCGCCGGTCCCTGCACCAGGTAGACCCGCGCGTTCGACGGCGCGCGCAGCGCGCGGATCGCGTAATCCCCCGCCCCGCACCAGTATTGCGCCGGGCCCGCACCCACGCGCGAGATCACCTCGAAATCGCCGTCCCCCCCCCCCCCCCCCCCCCCCCCCCCCCCCCCCCCCCCCCCCCCCCCCCCCCCCCCCCCCCCCCCCCCCCCCCCCCCCCCCC
>SBFT01000121.1 GCA_006227805.1 Paracoccaceae bacterium | reverse complement strand
ACGCCCAATGTCGTCATCGAGGCCGTCAGCCGCACCCAGATCCGCCAGGCCCTGCCCCAGGCCGCCTGTTTCGTGGTGCCCAACGTCACCAGCCTGCGCGACTTCATGCGCTACCGCAGGTCCGAGCGCACCAACTGGGCGCGCCTGACCCGGCGCGAGACGATGGCGATCTTCGTGCCCCATGACGCCAGCCCGCAGGAAGTGCGCGACTGCCTGCACGAGGAACTGGCCCAGGCGCTGGGTCCGCTGAACGATCTCTACCGCCTGCGCGACAGCGTCTTCAACGACGACAACGTGCATACCGTGCTGACCGGCTTCGACATGCTGATCCTGCGCGCGACCTATTCGCCCGCCCTGCGGTCGGGCATGTCGCGCACCGAGGTCGCGGCGCGCCTGCCGCGCATCCTGTCCACGCTGAACCCCGCCGGAGACGGCATCCCGGGGCGGCCGCAGATCGGCACGCCGCGCGCCTGGATCGACGCGATCCAGACCGCACTCGGCCCCGGCAGCAGCACCGCCCAGCGCGAGGCGGCCATCGCGCGCGCGCTTCAGGTGGCGGCCGAGGCGCGCCTCGACGATCACCGCCGCGCCTTCGGACATTACATCGCCGGGCGGATGATCCAGAATCAGGACCCGGACCTGGCGCAGCGCCACTATGCCACCGCGCAATCCTACTACGACCGGACCCCCGGGACCGAACTTCACCAGGCCTATCTGTCGGCGCAGATGGCGGCCCATGCGATCAGCCGGGGCGACGGGCGCGCGGCGCTGGCGCGGATCGGCCCGGCCATGGCCGCCGCGCGCGACGCCGAGAACGCGGGCCTTCTGGCGACGCTGATGCTGCTGCAGGCCGAGGCCTTCACCCTGACCGGCAACCTCGAGGCCGCGCGCGCCGTCAGGCTGGACAGTCTGGGTTGGGCGCGATACGGGTTTGGACCGGATTGGGCGGTCCGGGCGAAGATGCGCGAAATCGCGGTGCTGAACCCGGCCCGGTTCTAGGCTGAGAGGCAAGACATGATCGTGATCGGTGCCGCACTTCTGGGGGCTGTTCTTGGGGTGCTGTCGGCCCGGCGCAAGGGCGGCAACCGGCTGGACCTGCTGCAATACGGCGCCGGATACGCGATTGCCTTCGCGCTGGCCGGCCTTATCATCACGATCATGATCCACAGGTCCCTGGTCTGATCCGCCGATGTTCCTGCCCTTCTTCGAACACCTCCGGAAGGCCGGGATCCCGGTATCGCTGCGCGAGTTCCTGACCTTTCTGGAAGGCATGAAACAGGGGCTGGCGACCTATGACGTCGAGGCCTTCTACTATCTCGCCCGCGTGGCGATGGTGAAGGACGAGCGCAACCTCGACAAGTTCGACCGCGCCTTCGCCGCCGCCTTCCAGGGGCTCGAGGAGATCGGCTTCGAACAGGTCCTCGAAGCGGTCGACATTCCCGCCGACTGGCTGGCGAAGATGGCCGAAAAGCACCTCAGCGACGCCGAGAAGGCCGAGATCGAGGCCTTGGGCGGGTTCGACAAGCTGATGGAGACCCTGCGCGAACGCCTGCGCGAGCAGCAGGGCCGCCACCAGGGCGGGTCGAAATGGATCGGCACCGCCGGAACCTCACCCTTCGGCGCCTATGGCTACAATCCCGAAGGCGTGCGCATCGGCCAGAAGGAGAGCCGCAACCAGCGCGCGGTCAAGGTCTGGGACAAGCGCGAGTTCCGGAACCTCGACGACAGCGTCGAGTTGGGCACGCGCAACATCAAGGTGGCGCTGAAGCGCCTGCGCCGCTGGGCGCGGGAGGGCGCGGCCGAGGAGCTGGACCTCGACGGCACGATCCGGGCGACGGCGGAACACGGATACCTGGACGTCAAGACGCGCCCCGAGCGGCACAACGCGGTCAAGGTCGTGCTGTTCCTGGACGTGGGCGGGTCGATGGACGCCCATGTGAAGGTGGTCGAGGAATTGTTCAGCGCCGCGCGCGCCGAGTTCAAGCACCTGGAATACTACTACTTCCACAATTGCCTGTATGAAGGCGTCTGGCGCGACAATCGCCGCCGCTGGGAGGCGCAGACCCCCACCTGGGAGGTGCTGCGCACCTATGGGCCGGATTACAAGTGCATCTTCGTGGGCGACGCCAGCATGTCGCCTTACGAAATCGCCTATCCCGGCGGCGCCAACGAGCACTGGAACCAGGAGGCCGGGCAGACCTGGCTTGCACGCGCGCGCGACCACTGGGGCGCCAATCTCTGGATCAATCCCGTGCCCGAGAAATACTGGGGCTACACCCATTCCATCGGCATGATCCGCGAGATCTTCGAGGACCGCATGGTGCCGATGACGCTGTCGGGGCTGGAACGGGGCATGAAGATGCTGTCGCGCTGAGGCGGTCTCAGGACGCGGCCCGGCCCTTCACCCGGCGCAGGATCCGCAGCCAGACGCGCCGCAACAGGCGCACCTTCGGGCGCGGCCGGCGGCGCGGGATCAGTTTCATGTCCACCCCCGCCACGGCCACGATGCGCCGCCCGCGCGTGATGTCCGCAAGATCGTAGTCCGCCATGCCTTTCCCTCCTGCTGTGGCGATCACCGGTGCGCGCCGACATGCCTGAAACCGGGGGCGGGAATGTGACGCCGCCGCCGCAGGATGCGGGAATATTCATACAGTTTTCGGATCATTCCTGTTCAATTTTATATGCTTGTGGTTAATACTTCATCCGGCGCGCAGGTCGCCCCCTCTTCGGCTCGCTTGCGCGAGGGCTGTGCCTCTGTCTAGGCTGCGCCCATGTCCAGCGCGCCCGTGTCCCAGATCGACCTGACCGCCTTCACCGCCGATCCCTATCCGGCGCTAGCGCGGATGCGCGCGCAGGCGCCCGTCACCTATGTGCCGCAGCTGCGCGCCACCCTCCTCACCCGGCGCGACGACATCTTCGCCCAGGAAAAGCGCATCGACCTGTTCTCCAGCGACCAGCCCGCGGGCCTGGTGGTGCGGATCATGGGGCCCAACATGATGCGCAAGGATGGCGATGCCCATCTCGAGGAACGCCGCGCGCTCTTCCCGGCGCTCGGCCCGCGCACGGTGCGCGACCACCTCTCGCCCGCCTTCGCGCGGATCGTGGACGACAGGCTGGCCAGGTTGCGTCCGCTGGGCGCTGCGGACATCGTGCGCGACTACGCGATGCCGGTCGCGGCGGATGCGCTGCGGCTGATGACCGGACTGACCAACATCCCCACCTCCGAGATGGACCGCGCCAGCCAGGAGATGATCGACGGCTGCGCGAATTACGCGGGCGATCCGGAGATCGCCGCGCGCGCCCACGCGGCCTCGGCCCGGGTCGATGCGGCGATCGACGCGCGCCTGCCCGCGCTGCGGGCGGAACCCGACCTGTCGGTGATCTCGGTCCTCGACCGCGCGGGCCTGTCGCGCGACCGGATCGCGGGCAACGTCAAGGTGATCATCGGCGGCGGCCAGAACGAACCCCGCGACGCCATCGCGGGCATGGTCTGGGCACTGCTGACAAACCCCGACCAGCAAGAGCTGATCACCGGCGGACAGGCCGGATGGGGCCAGGCCTTCGACGAATATGTCCGCCTCGTGACCCCCATCGGCATGGTGCCGCGCCGCGTCGCGCGCGCGGGCGAGGCCTGCGGCGTCAGCTTCGAGGAGGGCGAGATGATCCTGCTCTTCTATTCCTCGGCCTGCCGGGACGAGGCGCATTTCGCCGACCCCGACCGCTTCGACATCACCCGCGACACCGGGCCCGCCATCCCCTTCGGCGCGGGGCCGCATTTCTGCGCGGGTGCTGCCGCCGCGCGCTGCCTGATCGCGGACCACGCCGTGCCGCGCCTGTTCGACGCCCTGCCTGGCCTGCGCCTCGACGGGCCTGTCCCCTTCTCGGGCTGGGCCTTCCGGGGACCGACCCGCCTGCCCGTCACCTGGAAGGCCTGACGCCCATGTCCGACGCCCCCGTCACGCAGATCGACCCCAGGGCGTTCCACGCCGATCCTTATCCGGTGCTGGCCCGGATGCGGGCCGAGGCGCCGATCACCTTCGTGCCGCAACTGGGCGCGACGCTGCTCACGCGCCGCGACGACATCCATGTGCAGGAAAAGCGCACCCATGTCTTTTCCAGCCACCAGCCGCAGGGCCTGATGACGGTGCTGATGGGCGAGAACATGATGCGCAAGGACGGCGCCGATCACATGGCCGAACGCCGCGCGCTCTTCCCGACGGTCAGCCCGCGCACCGTGGCCGAGCACTGGAAGCCGATGTTTCAGGCCCGCGCCCGCGCCATCCTGGCCGACCTGCGCCCGCGCGGCGCCTGCGACCTCGTCACCGATTACGCCATGCCGGTTTCGGCCGAGGCGCTGAAGCTGATCACCGGGCTGACCGAGATGACGGCCGCGGAAATGGACGGCGTCAGCCAGGCGATGATCGACGGCTGCGCCAATTACGCGGGCGATGCCGAGATCGAGGCCCGCTGCCACCGGGCCACCGCGCTGATCGACGCCCATATCGACCGCATGAAGGGCCGCGCGGGCGAGATGTCGGCCCTGTCGGTGCAGACCCGCGCCGGGATCGGCGACTATTCCACCCGCGCCAACATCAAGCTGATCATCTCGGGCGGCCAGAACGAGCCGCGCGACGCCATCGCGGGCACGATCTGGGCGCTGCTGTCGCACCCCGACCAGCTGGCGCTGATCCGTGAGGGGCGCGCCTCCTGGGGCGAGGCCTTCGCCGAATATGCCCGCTGGCAGAGCCCCATCGGCATGTCGCCGCGCCGCGTGGCGCAGACCGACCGGGTGGGCGGCGTGACCTTCCAGCCCGAGGACCGCGTCTTCCTGATGTTCGGCTCGGCCAACCGGGACGAGGCGCATTTCAGCGACCCCGACCGCTTCGACATCAGCCGCGACACCGGGCCCTCGATCCCCTTCGGCGCGGGTCCGCATTTCTGCGCGGGTGCGGCCGCCTCGCGCTGCCTGATTACCGAAATCGCCCTGCCGCTGATCTTCGAGACCCTGCCGGGCCTGCGCCTGACGGGAGAGGTCACGCTGGCCGGCTGGGCCTTCCGCGGACCCCGGGCCGTGCCCGTCGCCTGGGACGCCTGACAATCCCGCGACACGCGCTTGCCGCGCCGCCCGAACCATCCCATATCTGGCGCATGATCAAGTTCACGCCCATCCTCCTGGCGATACTCTATGCCGTCGCGATGTATCACTTCTCGGCCTGGCGGACGCGGAAGGAACTCGACGCGCGCTCGACCGAACTGGCCGATCCCAGGCTCAAGGCGATGACCGACCGGCTGGCGCGCGCCCTCGATCTCGACCGCGTGCGCGTGCACATCTACGAGATCGATCCCGTCAATGGCCTGGCGGCGCCCGACGGGCGGATCTTCATCACCCGCGGCTTCTACCGCAAGTTCCAGCAGGGCGAGGTGACGGCCGAGGAACTGGCGAGCGTCATCGCGCACGAGCTTGGCCATGTGGCGCTCGGCCATTCCCGCAGGCGGATGATCGATTTCTCGGGGCAGAACGCGCTGCGCACCGCGCTTGCGATGGTGCTGTCGCGCTTTCTGCCGGGGATCGGCGTGCTGATCGCCAACGGCCTGACCACGCTCCTGGCCGCGCGCCTGTCGCGGGGCGACGAATACGAGGCCGACGCCTACGCGGCCGCCCTCCTGACCAAGGCGGGCATCGGCATCGCCCCCCAGATCAGCCTCTTCGAGAAGCTCGAGGCCCTGACCCAAAGCCGCGCAGGCGTGGTGCCGGCCTGGCTGATGAGCCACCCCAAGACCGCCGAACGGATCGCGGCGCTGGAAAAGCTGGACGCCCGCTGGCGCAACCAGGTGACCTGAGCGCGTCCGCCCCGACGCCTGCGTCCTGCCTTCTTTGGGTTTTCAAATACCTCGGGGGGTGAATGGCGCGTCAGCGCCAGAGGGGGGCGGCGCCCCCCTGCCCCTGGTCCAGCGCCTTGCCCAGACGTGGCATTTTCGCCTTCTTCATCAGCTTGCGGATCGGCCAGGCCTCGCCCGACAGGCGCTCGGCCTCGCGGCGCACCGCTTCGGTGACACCCCGGACCGCGTCCGGCGCACGGCTCAGAAACCCCAGCATCAGCGCATCGGGATCGATCCGATCGAGGCCCTCCTCGGCCAGCGCCGCGCCGGGGAAGTCGGCCGCGTTCAGCGTCACGATCCCGTCCGCGGAGCCGGCGATGGCCGAGGCCAGCACATGGATGTCGGACTGATCGGGCAACCAGAGCCGCGCCTCGATCCCGGGCGCGGGCGGCACTTCCGCCTGCGGGAAGGCCGCCCGGACAAGGGCTATCTCGCCCTCGGCCTGGGCCGCGCCCAGGGGCCCCAGCTTCATCGCCGCGCGGCGCCATTCCTCGAGGATCCGCGCCGACCAGAGCGGCGAGAAGAGCCCCGCCCGCGCAGCCCCCAGAAGGACCTCGCGCATCACCGTCGGGTAAAGGACGCAGGCGTCGAGGACCAGTTTCACAACCGGAACACCAGCGCCTTGAGATAGCCGCTTTCGGCCAGTTGCGGCAGAAGCGGATGGTCGGGGCCCGCGCCGCCGGTATGGATCAGCTGCGCCTGGCGTCCCGCCCGCCCGATCCCGCGCAGGCAGGCGCCGCGGAACCTGGGCAGGTCCGCCGCGTGCGAACAGGAACACAAGGTCAGGAAGCCCCCTTCCGCCACCAGGGGTGCGGCCAGCCGCGCGACGCGTTCATAGGCGCGCAGACCCGCCTCCAGCGCGGG
>SBFT01000143.1 GCA_006227805.1 Paracoccaceae bacterium | reverse complement strand
AGGCAAGTCGCATGCAGAAATCGCCGTGATCCTGGGCCTGTCGCCGCATACGGTGCGCGGCTATCTGAAAACCCTGCGCCAGCAACTCGATTGCGTCTCGCAGGCGCAGGCGGTCACGCAGGCGACCCGGCTGCGATTGCTGTAGCCGCCGTCGTCGGGCGCGTCAGGACAACCCGCAAGGCGCGGCCCGCAAGGCTGGCCGACAGCGCCCCCGCCACGGCGACCCAGGCCATCTGCACCCCGATCAGCCCCGTCACCGAAGGCGCAACCGCCATGGCCACGTTCCAGCCGAACGAGGTCCAGAACACCGCCATCAGCACGGCCAGCGTCATCCATTCGCCGCGCATCGTCACCCGCCCGGGGCGGCGCGCCAGCGTCAGGCCGCCTTGCAGCCGGTATCCGGCCCGCAGCCCCAGCGCCCAGCCGAGGCCAAAGATCAGCCAGACCGGCAGCCCGGGTTCCAGCCGCAGCACGGCCACCAACGTCAGGATGCCCATCAGCGGCATCAGATAGATCGGCAGCACCGGGCTTTCGCGGTCGCGCCGGGCCCGCAGCCCGACCGCCAGCAACAGCACCAGCAGCGGCCAGACCCAGACCGGCGCGCGTGTTAGCATTTCCGTTCCCATGGTTCGTTCCTTTCCCGTAGCGAACACGGTCAGGATGCGCCCGCGCTGCCCCGCAGGCGATCCGCACAAATGAGGGGGGGCGGAAAGTGCGCTTGCACCCTAGGGCCTTCGGCGTATGCTGCAGCGAACCCGATAGGTGCCGCAGTGCAGAAAAGCCCAGACCACACGCTTGTCACCCCCTCCGCCCCGGTTGCGACGGCCACCCATGGCTGGCGGGCGAAATGCCTGCAACGGCTGGTGCGGCTGGACCTGCCGGTCCCGACCACGGTGGCCCTGTCCTTTGCCTCGGTGCGGGCCATCGCGGCCGGGCAGCCTGCGCCGGGCAAGGCGATCCTCGCTTCGTTTGGCGCCGCGCCGCTGGTGTCGATCCGGCCCAGCCCCGAGAACCCCGACTGGGGCGGGCCGGGCACCATCCTCAACATCGGATTGAACGCCGAACGCCATCGCACCCTTGCCGAAAGCCACGGACACGAGGTTGCCGACGCGCTGTACCTGCGCTTCGTGCAGGCCTATGCGCTGCATGTCGCGCGGCTGGATGCGGACCTCTTCGAGGATATCGAGGCCGATGGCCCCGAGGCGCTGGCCCGGGCCCTCTCGCTCTACGAGGCCGAGGCGGAGGAGCCTTTCCCCCAGGACCCCCGCGCGCAACTGGCCGGTGTGCTGCGCTCGATGGCGCGCGCCTGGGAGGGCACCAGCGCGCGGCTGCTGCGCCAGGCCAAGGGCGCGCCCGCCGATGCCGGCCTGGGCCTCGTGGTCCAGCAGATGATCCCCGGGCTGGGCAACGGCGAATGCGGCTCGGGCGTGTTGCAGTTGGTCGATCCCGTCACCGGCCTGCGCCAGATCACCGGGCGCTATCTCAGCCAGAGCCAGGGCCGCGACGCGCTGGGGGCGGGGGCCGAGGCGCTCTATCTCGAACGCGACAGGCGCGGCCCTTCGCTTCAGGATCTCGCACCCGAGGCCTTCGACAAGATCAAGACCTTCGCCGCCCTGATGCGCGAGAAGCTGCGCGAGGAGATGCAGGTCGAATTCGTCGTCCAGAACGGCGATGTGCATATCCTCGACGGCGTGCGTGTGCCGCGTTCGTCGCGCGCGGCGGTCCGGATCGCGGTGCGCCTGGCCGAAGACGGCATCATCGCGCGCGAAGACGCGGTGATGCGGGTCGAACCCAACACCCTGACCGAGCTTCTGCACCGCCAGATCGCACCCGACGCGCAGCGCGACATCCTCGGCACCGGGATCGCCGCCTCTCCGGGGGCGGCCACCGGCAAGCTGGTCTTCAGCGCGGCCGAGGCCCAGGCGAGTGCCGCGCGGGGCGAGCCCTGCGTGCTGGCCCGGCGCGAGACCGAGCCCGAGGACATCCGCGGCATGCATGCGGCCGCCGCCGTCCTGACCGAACGCGGCGGCATGACCAGCCATGCGGCGGTGATCGGGCGCGGCCTGGGCCTGCCCTGCATCGTCGGCGCCTCGTCGATGGACTTCCGCCTGGACAAGGAACAGATCGTGGCCCGCGATGGCCGCGTCCTGCGGGCGGGCGACACGATCACCATCGACGGCACCCGGGGCCAGATCCTGGCCGGTGCGCCCGCGATGGTCGAGGCGGCGCTGGATGACGCCTTCCAGACCCTGCTGGGCTGGGCCGACGCCGCACGCGACATCGGCATCCGGGCCAACGCGGATACGCCCGAAGACGCGCAGACCGCGCGCAACTTCAATGCGCAGGGCATCGGCCTCTGCCGGACGGAACACATGTTCTTCGAGCCCGCGCGCCTGATCGTGATGCGCGAGATGATCTTCGCCGAGACGCCCGGTGACCGCGCCGCGGTGCTGGAACGCCTGTTGCCGATGCAGAGGCAGGATTTCGTCCAGCTGTTCCGGATCATGGAGGGCCAGCCGGTCTGCATCCGCCTCTTCGACCCGCCGCTGCACGAGTTCCTGCCGACCAGCCGCGTGGGCCAGCGCGCGCTGGCCGAGGCGCTGAACCTGCCGGTGTCGGACGTGACGCGGCGCGTGGCCGAGATGGCGGAATACAACCCCATGCTGGGCCTGCGCGGCGTGCGCCTGGGCGTGACGGTGCCCGAGATCTACGACATGCAGGCCCGTGCGATCTTCGAGGCCACGCTGGAGGCCAGCCGCGAAGGCGATCCGGTCGTTCCCGAGGTGATGATCCCGCTGGTCTCGGCCAAGCGCGAGGTCGAACTGGTCAAGGCGCGCATCGATGCGGTTGCCGCCGCGGTTCAGGCCGAGAAGGGCCGCAGCTTCACCTACCGTCTGGGGGTGATGGTCGAGACGCCGCGCGCCGCCCTGCGCGCGGGCGAGATCGCGCCGCATGTCTCGTTCCTCAGCTTCGGGACCAACGACCTGACCCAGATGACCTATGGCCTGTCGCGCGACGATGCCGGGCGCTTCATGTCCACCTATGTCCAGCAGGGCGTCTTCAGCGAGGATCCGTTCCGCATCCTCGACATCGACGGGGTGGGCGAATTGCTGAAGCTGGGGATGGAGCGGGGGCGCCGGACCCATCCCGGTGTCACCGTGTCGATCTGCGGCGAACATGGCGGCAACCCCGAATCAATCGCCTTCTGCCGGAGCACCGGATTCGACTATGTCTCGTGCTCTCCGTTTCGCGTTCCGGTGGCGCGCCTGGCTGCCGCACAACTGGCGATCACACACAAGATCGGCCGTTCCTGAACGGCCCATCATGGCACATCTTGTGGTTCCGCGCCCTTTCGCGCCCTCGCGCGAAACGCGAGGATAGGCGGCTAATTGCCGGAAAATGGTCAAGAATCTGGACGTTTGTTGCCATATAGGTTAAGCGGCGGATCGAACTTCTGGGGGGATGGCCAAAGCTGCCGGCCATCCAATAGGTAAGTTATGTTGAAGATCCTCTGCGGCCTTGCCTTGGCCGCCCTGTCGTTTGTCGCGCCGGTTTCCGCCTCCGAAGGCTCCCTGCGCGATGCTTTCGACCGCGAGCAGAGCTCGCTCGCCTCGATCCCGCGGTCGCGGATCCGGTCGCTGGTGGTGCAGCCCGAAAGCCACAAGGCCGCGTTCAGCTTCTCCAAGGGCTGGGTCGATTCCCAGCCCTTGCCGGAAGGCGATGCCGAATGGCGCTGCCTGACCGAGGCGCTCTATTTCGAGGCGCGCGGCGAGACGGTGCGCGGGCAGTTCGCGGTGGCCGAGGTCATCCTGAACCGGGTCAAGAGCGCGCGCTTTCCCGACAGCGTCTGCGGCGTGATCCGGCAGGGCACCGGCAAGCGGTTCCAGTGCCAGTTCACCTATACCTGCGACGGCTACAGCGACACGATCCGCGAACGCGCGGCCTACGAACGGGTGGCCAAGGTGGCGCGCGCGATCCTCGACGGCGTGAACCATAACCTGACCGGCGGCGCCACGCATTACCACACGACCGCCGTGCGGCCGCGCTGGAGCAGCACCTACACCCGCACCGCCAAGATCGGCGTGCACGTCTTCTATCGCCACAAGTTCCGCACCGCCTCGAACTGAGGCGGGGGCCTCGCGCCGGGGTCCGCAGCGCGGCCTCGGGCGGGGGTGGATGCGTATTTTCGACCAGAAAGAGGCGGCAGGGCGGGGCAGGTGACAGGCCGTGCCGACCGGGCTAGGTTTTGCGCAGGACAAGCAAATGGGGGCTGCCCATGATCTCGCGCCGTCTCTTCCTGGCGTCGACCGCCGCGCTTGCGGTGACGCCGCGGCTGGCGCTGGCCGCGCCGCAGGTCCTGCGCGCCGGCGTCACGCGGGCGCAACTGGCCCCGGACGGCTATGGCGACACCGAGGTCTGGGCGTTCGATGACCGGATTCCCGGGCCGGACCTGCGCGTCGCGCAAGGCGCGCGCCTGGCGCGGCGGGTGCAGAACGATCTGCCCGTCCATACGGCGGTGCATTGGCATGGCATCCGCATCGACAATGCGATGGATGGCGTGCCGGGCCTGACCCAGCGTGCGATCGAGCCCGGCGAGAGCTTCGATTACGATTTCGTCACGCCGGACGCGGGCACGTTCTGGTATCATTCGCATCAGCATTCGATGGAGCAGGTGGGACGCGGCCTGAAGGGGCCCCTGATCGTCACCGAGGCCGAGGCGCCGGATGTCGACCGCGATCTGGTCCTGATGCTGGACGACTGGCGGCTGGACCCGAGGACGACGGAATTCGCGCCCTTCGGCAACCGTCACGACCTGTCCCATGCGGGCCGCATCGGCAACCTGATCACCGTGAACGGCGTCTTCGACTGGCGCGCGGGCGTGCGCGCGGGCGACAGGCTGCGGCTCCGCTTCATCAACGCGGCCAGCGCGCGCATCTTCACGCTGGACTTGCGGGGCCTCGACACCTGGGTGATGGCGCTGGACGGGATGCCGCTGACGGCGCCCCTGCGCGTCGATTTCCGCCTGGAACTGGCGCCGGGCCAGCGCGTCGACGTGATCGCCGATGTCACCGCCCCCGCAGGCGCCCTGGCCGAGGTTGTCAGCCTGGAACGCGACGGCGGCTATTCCCTTGCGGCCTTCGATGTCGCCGCCGGCGGCGCGGCGCGCGGCGCCGCACCGGTTGCGCTCGCGCCCAATCCCGTCGCGCGACCGGGCGATCTGGCGTCGGCACCGCTCTACACGATGCGGCTGGAAGGCGGGGCGATGCGGGGCCTCGGCCCTTCGATGCATGAAGGCAGGCTGACCGAGCCGCAGGATCTCTATGCGCAGGAGAAGTTCTGGGCCCTGTCGGGCCATGTCGATCTGCCCGACATCCCCGTGATCGATGCGGCGCGCGGCGACACCCACCGCATCGCGATGGTCAACGAAACCGCCTTTCCCCATGGGATGCACCTGCACGGCCATCATTTCCACGTGCTGGACGCGGATGGCGGCCTGGGTCCCCTGCGCGACACGGTCCTGGTCGCCCCGGGCCAGACGCGGCAGATCGCCTTCGTCGCCGACAATCCGGGCGACTGGCTGCTCCACTGCCACATGCTGGGCCATGCGCAGGCGGGCATGAAGACCTGGTATCGCGTGTCGTGACGCATTCGGGCCGTGCTGCGGCGTCTCTGGGCCTGCCCCGCCGCGGCGCCCCGGGCTAGGGTTGCCACAGGACATCTCCGACGAGGCCGAACATGAGTTCCGACATCCGCCTTGCCTTCGCGCATCCCTCCGAACGCGCCGAGGCGACCGCGCCGCGCGGGCCGCTCGACCGCATTTCGCTGCGCGATCACGTCGTGTCGGTCGAGATCGGGGCCTTCCAGGCCGAACGCGGAACGACCCAGCGCATCTGCTTCAATGTCGTGGTCGAGGTCACGCCGCTTGCGGAACCGATCGATGACGATGTCGACCGCATCCTGTCCTATGACCGCGTGACCGAGGCGATCCAGCACGCCCTGGCCGAGGAACGGCTGAACCTGCTCGAAACTCTGGCCGAACGCGTGGCGGAACGCATCCTTCTGGAACCCCAGGCGGTGCGCGCCTTCGTGCGGATCGAGAAACTGGATCGCGGCCCCGGCGCGCTGGGCGTCGAGATCGTGCGCACGCGCGCGCAGGTCCATCCCGACCTGGCCGCGCAGGACCGCCCGCATCCGCGGCTGGTCTTCCTGTCGAACGCGGCCATCGCGTCGGACAGGCTGGGCTCGTGGATCGATCAGTTGCAGCGGGACCGGCATCCGCTGATCCTCTGCGTGGGCGCGCCCGATCTGCCCGCGCCGCAGACCGGCCACAGGATGACCCAGGCCCGGATCGACCTTCTGGCGATCGAGCAGAATGCCTGGGTCCTCGCCGCGCGCGATCCGCGCTGCGTGGTGGTCGAGACGCGGACCGAACTGGACTGGGCCATGAAGAACGGCCGGATCAGCGTCTGGGCGCCGTCGAAGATCGTGCTGGACGCGGTCGAACGGCCCTCGGCCCATCCGCGCGACGCGGTGGCGCTGGCCGCCTGGTTCGCCGAGACCTTCGAGGCGGACGAGATGATGGTGATCGGTGCCGACCTGCCCGCCGAGACGCCCGTGCCGTTGCACGCGGTGCCCCTGGACGCGGCGACGCTGTGACGGCGATCCGCCCACTGGTCCAGTCCGGCCCGCCAGGTCCGGGGGGGCTGCCGCTGGCGGGCGGGCCCCTGTGGTTCGATCAGGCGCTGGTCCT
>SBFT01000317.1 GCA_006227805.1 Paracoccaceae bacterium | reverse complement strand
GCACCTGCGTGCTTTCCCACCGCTTCTGACCGTTGCAGCTGATGTCGTGGTGCAGCGTGACCGAGGACCGGCCTACCTTCAGCACGGTGACGGCGAATTCCAGCTCCTCGCCGAAGAAGGAGGGGCTGGAGAAATCGCTGCGGATGTGGACGGTGGGGGTGCCCCATCTCTCTTCCCAGATGATCTTGTGCCAGGGCCAGCCGAGTTCGCGCCAGAACTCCTCGTTCACGCCGTTGAGGATGTTGAGGTAGGAGGGGAAATAGGCGGTGCCAGAGATGTCGCAATCGCCGAAGTTCAGCATCCGCCGGGTGCGGAAGGGTATCTCCATCGGTCTGGCCCCCTGTCGGTTGGTGTCGCGGCGTTCTAGGCGAGACGGGCGCGCGGCGCCAGACCGGCGATGTGTCGCGCCTCAGCCTTCCGCGCCGATCAGGCTGCGCAGGATCGCCTTGGCGCTGTCGCTGGCCCAGTCGGCATCGCCCAGAAGGCGCGCCACCTCGCGGCCTTCGGGATCGACGATCACGGTCACGGGCAGGCCCAGCACCGCCATCTCGCGCGCGACCGCACTCTGGGGGTCGCGGAATTGCGGCAGGTTGTCGACGCCGATCTCGTCGAAGAACCGCGCGATCCCCTGCGGCGAGTTGCGGCCGGTGGCGAGCGTGACGACCTCGAAGGTCTCGCCGCCGAATTCGGTCTGCAACTCGGCCAGCATGGGCATTTCCTTGCGGCAGGGCGCGCACCAGGTCGCCCAGAAGTTCAGCAGGACCCACTTGCCGCGATAGTCAGACAGGCGGCCTTCGGTGGTGCCGTCCTCCAGCAGGAAGGCCGCATCGCTGACCGGCGCGGGGTCCGGGGCGAAGTTCAGCTTCTTCATGTCGCCGTCGCGCAGACTGGCGGCAGCCTCCAGATCGGCGGCGTTTGCACCGGCGGCCAGCGCCATATAAAGGATCGCGGCAAGAAGCTGTTTCATCATTCCTCCAACGGGCGGACCGACATGACCAAGACCTCGAACCAGATGTGGGGCGGACGCTTCGCCGCCGGGCCGGACGCGATCATGGAGGCGATAAACGCCTCGATCGGGTTCGACAAGCGGTTGGCGGCGCAGGACATCGCAGGCTCGCGCGCCCATGCGGCGATGCTGGCCGCACAAGGCATCCTTACCGATAGTGACGCGCAGGCGATCCGGGAAGGGCTGCTCACGGTCTTGTCAGAGATCGAAGGCGGAACCTTCGAGTTTTCCACCGCCCTCGAGGACATCCACATGAACGTCGAGGCGCGCCTGAAGGAGATCATCGGCGAACCGGCGGGCCGCCTGCACACCGCGCGGTCGCGCAACGACCAGGTGGCCACAGACTTCCGCCTCTGGGTTCGCGATCAGCTGGACGCGGCGGAAGCCGGGCTTCTGGCGCTGATCCGGGCGCTTCTGGCTCAGGCCGAGGCCGGGGCGGATTGGGTCATGCCGGGCTTCACCCATCTTCAGACCGCGCAGCCCGTCACCTGGGGTCATCACATGATGGCCTATGTCGAGATGTTCGGCCGCGACCTGTCGCGGATGCGCGACGCGCGCGTGCGGATGAACGAAAGCCCGCTGGGGGCGGCGGCGCTGGCAGGCACGTCCTTCCCGATCGACCGGCACGCGACAGCGGCCGCGCTGGGCTTCGACCGGCCTTGCGCCAACAGCCTCGACGCCGTCAGCGACCGCGACTTCGCGCTGGAATTCCTGGGGGCCGCATCCATCTGCGCCATGCATCTCAGCCGCTTCGCCGAGGAACTGGTGATCTGGTCCACGGCCCAGTTCCGCTTCGTCACGCTGTCGGACCGGTTCTCGACCGGGTCCTCGATCATGCCGCAGAAGAAGAACCCCGACGCGGCGGAACTGATCCGCGCCAAGGTGGGGCGGATCATGGGGGCGAACGTGGCGCTGATGATGGTGATGAAGGGCCTGGCGCTGACCTATTCCAAGGACATGCAGGAGGACAAGGAACAGGTCTTCGACGCTGCCGACAACCTGATGCTGGCGCTTGCCGCGATGGAGGGCATGGTGCGCGACATGACCGCGAACCGCGACCGGCTGGCCGCCGCTGCCGGGTCGGGCTTTTCCACCGCGACCGACCTTGCCGACTGGCTGGTGCGCGTCCTGGGCCTGCCCTTTCGCGAGGCGCATCACGTCACGGGCAGCCTGGTGGCCCTGGCCGAGAAAAAGGGCTGCGACCTGCCGGACCTGAGCCTTGCCGACATGCAGTCGGTGCACAAGGGCATCACGGCGGATGTCTTCGGGGTCCTCGGCGTTGAAAACTCGGTGAACTCGCGCATGTCCTACGGGGGCACCGCGCCCGCGCAGGTGCGCGCGCAGATCGCCCGCTGGAAGGAGAGGCTGGCTTGATCCGCTTGCTCGCGATACTGTCCCTGGGGGCGCTGATCGCCTGCGAGCCGGGCCCTCGCCCGCAATCGGGCTATCCCGGCGCGTCGTCGACCGAGGCGTCGACCGGGGTGCGGGTCAGCGGCTATGTGCGCTATGGCGTGTCTTGGGGACGATGATGATGCGGATGCCTTTTGCGATTGTCCTGTGTCTGACGCTGGCCGCCTGCGGGGCGAACGGCGAACCCGAGCAGCCGGGCGATGGCCCGAGGGTGACGGGTGACGCGCGAATCGGCGTCTCGGTCAGCCAGTCGGGTGTGCGCCCCTCGGCGGCGGTGTCGCTGGGGCAGGGCCCCGTCCGCCTGACGGTGGGGTTCTGATCATGTCGCCCCTTCGGATGATCTACCTGGCTCTGGCCGTCTGGGGAGCGATCCACCCGATGTATTACTTCGTCAGCTGGTTCAATCAGAACGGCTGGGACATCATGGCGATGGTCGATGCCTGGCACGCGAATGCCGCCTCGAGCGGGCTGGTCTGGGACCTGACGATCGCCGCCGTGACGCTGACCGTCTTCATCATCGCGGAAGTCGCCGTGCGGCGGAACTGGATCGGGCTGATCGCCATTCCCGCCACCTTCTGCATCGGGGTCAGCTGCGGGCTGCCGCTCTATCTGTTCCTGCGGTCGCGGCCCGTTCAATGACCCGCCGAACTCCGGTTGATTGATCCCGTATCGGAAACGATCCCGGTCAAACTTTGGCCATTATCCTGCGATACGCCCGCTTCCGATCATGTTCCGGAGTGAGGGGCGACGCAGATGACCATGACCGAGACAACAGGCAAGGCGCTTCTGGTGGCGCCGAAGGACGCGTCGGCGCCTGCGGCCCAGCAGATCGTCGAAGTGGCGCGCCGCTTCGGCGTCAGCCCGGTCCGGCAGTTGCGCGAACGACTCGCCCTCAAGTTCGGTCCCGCCAGGCTGGACGGCCCGGAATACTACGCGAACGGTCTCTATGATCCCGCGATCTCGCCCGAGGCCAAGAAGGAATACGTGGGCATCAAGGGCAGCTACCAGATCAATGTCGCGTGCTCGCCCATGGAACTGACACTGGCGCGCGCCACGTTGCGCGACAAGGTGATGTATACCGCGCTTCTGCGGCAGTTGGGCCTGCCCACGACGCGGACCCAGGCCGTCGCCCACGCCACCCGCCACTTCGGCGCGATCCCGGCCCTGTCGGATACCGCCGCCGTCTGCGATTTCCTGATGCACCGGGCGCGCTATCCGCTCTTCGGCAAACCCTGCGAGGGCGAGGCCAGCGTCGGGTCGGTCATGATCCGCTCGCTCGACGCAGGCGCGCGGACGCTGCGCCTGGCCAATGGACGCGACATCGACCTCGACGCCTTCGCCCGCGAGATCTTCACCGATTACCCCGAGGGTTTCATCTTCCAGGACACCGTGCGCCAGGACCCCGCGCTGGTGGCCTTCACCGGTGACGCCGTGGGCACGATGCGCGTCGTCACCCTGCGCGACCAGGATCGCGCGCGCGTGCTCTATGCCGTGTGGAAAGTGCCCTCGCCCACGGCGATGTCGGACAATTTCTGGCAGGCGGGGTCGATGGTGGCGCAGGTCGACGCCGAAACCGGCAGGGTCGGGCCCTGCTGGAAGGGCACGGGTCTGAACGGCGGCTGGATCGAGACGCACCCGGTCTCGGGCCTGCGCTTCGAGGGCTTCCGGGTGCCGCATTGGGCGCAGGTCCGCGACGTGGCCGAACGGGGCCACCAGCTGTTCCCGGAATTCGGGATCGTGGGCTGGGACATCGCCGTGGGCCCCGACGGCCCGGTGATCATCGAATGCAACGACAACCCCTATCACGTGCTCTGGCAGCTGGCGAACCGGCGCGGCATCCGCAACGCCGAGTTCATGCCCGCCTTCGACGAGGCCGCGCGCCGGTCCCGCGCGATCCTGGCGGGCAAGGTCGCCACCTACCGCGCGCGGGTCAAGGCCAAGTCCGCAAGGGGCTAGGCCCGCCTGGGTGATTGCGGGGTCCCGCGTTTCCGGCTAGAGCGCGGGGATGGATCACTTCTTGTATCGCGACGGCGTCCTGCACGCCGAGGATGTGCCCCTGGCCGAGATCGCGGCCAGCGTGGGCACCCCCTTCTACGTCTATTCCACCGCGACCCTGGTGCGCCATTTCCGTCTCTTCGACGAGGCGCTGGCGGGGATGGATCACCTGGTCTGCTACGCGATGAAGGCGGCCAGCAACCAGGCGATCCTGAAGACGCTGGCGGCGGAAGGCGCCGGCATGGACGTGGTCTCGGCCGGCGAATACCTGCGCGCCCGCGCGGCGGGCGTTCCGGGCGACCGGATCGTCTTTTCCGGTGTCGGCAAGACCGCGCAGGAAATCCGCATCGCGCTGGACGGCGGCGTGCGCCAGTTCAACGTCGAGAGCGAACCCGAGATGGAGGCGATCAGCGCGATCGCCGCCTCGATGGGCGTGGTCGCGCCGATCACGATCCGGGTGAATCCCGATGTCGACGCCCGGACCCACGCCAAGATCGCGACCGGCAAGTCGGAAAACAAGTTCGGCATCCCCATCGCGCGCGCCCGCGACGTCTATGCCCATGCGGCCCGCCTGCCGGGGCTGGACGTGATCGGGATCGACGTCCATATCGGCAGCCAGCTGACCGATCTCGCCCCGTTCGAGGCCGCCTATGCCAAGGTCGCCGAACTGACCGGGGTGCTGCGCGCCGATGGCCATGACATCCGGCGTCTGGACCTGGGCGGGGGCCTCGGCATTCCCTACACGCGCGGCAACGAGCCGCCGCCTCTGCCCAGCGATTACGGCGACCTGATCCGTCGCTGCGTCGGACACCTGGGCTGCGAGATCGAGATCGAGCCTGGCCGCCTGATCGTCGGCAATGCGGGCCTGCTCGTCTCGCAGGTGATCTACGTGAAATCCGGCGAGGACCGCGATTTCCTGATCCTGGATGCGGCGATGAACGACCTGATCCGCCCCGCCATGTACGAGGCCCATCACGACATCGTCCCGGTGGTCGAACCCGATGCCGGGGCCGATCAGCACGCCTTCGACATCGTGGGACCAGTCTGCGAGACCGGCGATACCTTCGCGCGCCACCGGATGATGCCGCCGGTCGGCCCGGGCGATCTGGTGGCCTTCCGCAGCGCGGGCGCCTATGGCGCGGTGATGGCCAGCGAATACAATTCGCGCCCGCTGGTGCCGGAAGTTCTGGTGAAGGGCGATAAATTCGCGGTTATCCGCCGAAGACCGACCTTTGACGAAATGATCAATCGCGATACCATTCCCGAATGGCTATGACGCTATTCCGCGTTCAGCCGGTTCGGAGAGACGTATGGCCAACCGCCCTTCCGCCGGGCAGGATCCCGTTCTGAGAAAGCTCCGGCTGCCTCTCGCGCTGACCCGCCTGGGGATGCTGGCGGAACGCGTGATGCGCTGTTTCTGGCCGCTTTTCAGCATCGTGATGGCCACTCTCGCGGTCCTGATGCTGGGCCTCCATGACCTGATGCCGGTCGAGGCGGTCTGGGCCGGTGCGGTGATCGCGGGCCTTGGTGCGCTGGCGGCCTTCGGCTGGGGGATTCGCACCCTGCGCCTGCCCGGCCGGACCGAGGCGCTGGCCCGGCTGGATGCCAGCCTGCCCGGCCGCCCCATCCAGGCGCTGCTGGACCGCCAGGCGATCGGGCTGAAGGACGCGGCCTCGGAACAGGTCTGGCGCGCGCACCAGGCCCGCATGGCCGAGCGCGCATCGCGGGCGCGCGCGGTGCGCCCCGACCTGCGGCTTGCGGAACGCGATCCCTTCGCGATCCGCTATGTGGCGATCCTGGCCTTCGCGGTGGCGCTCCTGTTCGGGTCCATCCTGCGCGTGGGCAGTGTCGCCGACATGACGCCGGGCGGCGCGCAGGCCGACCTTGGCCCCACCTGGGAGGGCTGGGCAGAACCGCCACGCCATACCGGGCGGCCCACGATCTATCTGGCGGACCTGGGCGAAGGCCGGGTCGAGTTGCCGGAAGGCACGCGGATCACCCTGCGTTTCTATGGCGAGGTCGGCGCACTGATGCTGGCCGAGACGGTGTCGGGCCGCGTGGGCGAGGTGCCCCCGGCCACCGATCCGGTGCAGGATTTCACCATCACGCAATCGGGCGAGGTCCGGATCGAGGGCACGGGCGGACGCGCCTGGGACATCGCGATGCTGCCCGACGCGGCGCCGCAGGTCGAGGTCATGGGCCCGGCCGAGGCCGGCGCCATGGGCGAGTTGACGCTGCCCTTCGCCGCGCGGGACGATTACGCGGTCGAGATGGGGCGCGCGGAGATCGCCCTCGATCTGGCCGCCATCGAGCGCCGCATGGGTCTCGCCCCCGCACCCGAGCCGCGCGAGGCGATCGAGGTGCCCCTGCCGATGCCGATTTCCGGCGACCG
>SBFT01000084.1 GCA_006227805.1 Paracoccaceae bacterium | reverse complement strand
CGCCGCGCCGGGGGCCGAACTGGGCGCGCGGCTTCAGGCCTTCCTGAAGGCGCGTGCGCGGGACCGGCTGGCGGCGGCCTCGGACCGGCACGCGGCGGCGCTGGGCCGCCCCTATGCGCGGCTGTCGCTGCGCGACACGCGGTCCCGCTGGGGATCATGTTCGTCGCGCGGAACGCTGATGTATTCCTGGCGGCTGATCCTGGCGCCACCGGAGGTGCTGGACTATGTCGCCGCGCACGAGGTCGCGCACCTGGCCGAGATGAACCATTCGGACCGGTTCTGGCGGTTGGTCGGCCGCCTCTATGGCCCCTACGAGGCCGAGCGCCGCTGGCTGCGCACCCATGGCGGAGAGCTGCACAGGTTCAGCTTCACCGCTTGACCCACCGCGCGTTTGTGATCACGCTTGGCCCATGCTGATCAATCCGCGCCCTTCGGACACTGCCGCCGCAGCACATGACCGGGTCTACCGCGCCCTGCGGACCCGAATCATGCATGGCGAGATCGCCCCCGGACAGGCCTTGACCCTGCGCGGGATCGGACGCGACTTCGGTGTCTCGATGACGCCCGCGCGCGAGGCCGTGCGGCGCCTTGTGGCGGAGGGCGCGCTGTTCCTGTCGTCGTCGGGGCGGGTGTCCACGCCCGAATTGTCGAACGAGCGAATCGAGGAACTGGCGGCGCTGCGCGCGCTGATCGAGGTGGAACTGGCCAGCCGCGCCCTGCCGCGCGCGCATATGGCGCTGATCGACCGGCTGCAGACCATCAACGCTAATGTCGCCGAGGCGGTCGCGCAGCGCGACGCGGTGCAATACATCCGCACCAATCTCGAATTTCACCGCACCCTCTACCTGCGTGCGCAGGCGCCCGCGATGCTGGCCATGGCGGAAACGGTCTGGTTGCAGCTGGGCCCGACGATGCGCGCGCTCTATGGCCGGTTGCGGCGCACCGATCCGCCGCAATACCACAAGCTGATCATCGCCGCGCTGAAGGCGGGCGACGAACCGGGCCTGCGGCTGGCGGTGCGCTCGGACGTGACGCAGGGCCTGCGGATGCTGGCGACCTAGCCCGCCACCGGCATCCTGAAGACCTCCGACCAGTTCGGGCGGCGCGCGAAGGTTTCGAGCAGCTGCCAGCCATAGGTGTCCTGCACCGGAACGGGATCGCGCGTCCGGGCGGCGGCGGTGACCGGCGCGGTCAGGGCCGGTTCCAGGAAGAACCCGATCGACCGGCGCGCGGTGTCGCTGGCCAGCACACGGTGCGGCGTGGCGGGCACCGCGCCGTCGGTCAGCCGGGTCATCACGTCGCCCACATGGACCGAGATCGCGTTCGGCACCATGGGGATGTCGCGATGGACGCCGTCCGGCCCCTGCGCCTGAAGCCCCGGCGCCTGCTGCCACAGCAGCGACAGCCCGGAGGCATCGGTATGCAGCCCCGCCGACAGTTCCGCCCCGTCGTCACCCTTCACCGGGCTTTTCGCCCCCGGCTTGTAGTCGAGCAGCCGCAACGTCGAGTGATCGCCGTCGAATCGGGCGCGGATCATCCCCTCGTCGAACCCCGCACTGCGACCGATCGAGCGGATCATCGCCTGCGAGACCGCGTTCATGTGATCGTAATAGGCGCGCATCGTGGCGGCCCAGCCGGGCAGGGCGGCCTCGTCCGGCAGGGGGGTCGGTTCGCAGAAGATCTCCATCCCCTCCAGCGCCGGGCCGGGCGCGGGATCGACGGGCCCCATGTCGTAGAAATCGTTCTGCAACAGGCGTTCGGGCGCGCGGGGATGATAGCCGCGATACCAAAAGGCGTTCCCGGGGGCGGCCATCCGGGAAAAGAGCGGTGCGCGCACCGCTTCGGGTGCGTCGAACAGGGCCAGCATGGCGCGGGCGCGGGCATCGACCCTGTCGGCTTCGGGGTGGCCGGTGATGATGACCGCGCCGGTATCGCGCAGGCCCTGCCACAAGGCTGCGTCGGTGGCGTCCCTTGCGGGCCCGGCCGGCCCGAACAGGGCGGCGATATCGACGATGGCGACGCTGGACGGCATGGGCGGGCTCCCCTTTTGGCGCGAGGCTATGCCCGGCGCGGGTTCCGCGTCAATCAGGCCGCAAGGCCGCGTTGGCCCATGTCCAGGTATTTCTGGCGCCGGTCTGCGATCAGCGCCTTGGGCTTGAGGTCCTTCAGTTCGGCCAGCATCGCCTCGATCGCGCGGCCGACGGCGGCGATGGTCTTGCGCCGGTCGCGATGCGCGCCGCCCAGGGGTTCGTCGATGATCCGGTCGATCACGCCCAGCTTCCGGAGGTCCTGCGCGGTCAGGCGCAGGGCCTCGGCCGCCTCGCGCATCTTCTCGGCGTCCTTCCACAGGATCGAGGCGCAGCCTTCCGGGCTGATCACCGAATAGACTGAATGTTCCAGCATCGCGACCCGGTTCGCCGTGGCGAAAGCCACCGCCCCGCCCGAGCCGCCCTCGCCGATGATGACCGAGACCAGTGGCACGCCGATCTTCAGGCACATCTCGGTCGAGCGGGCGATCGCCTCGGACTGGCCGCGTTCCTCGGCGCCCTTGCCGGGATAGGCGCCGGGCGTGTCGACCAGCGTGACCACGGGCAGGCCGAAGCGACCCGCCATCTCCATCAGGCGCACCGCCTTGCGATAGCCTTCGGGGCGCGCCATGCCGAAATTGCGTTCGATCCGGGACTTGGTGTCATGGCCCTTCTCATGGCCGATCACCATGACGGGGCGGTCATTGAAGCGGGCAAGGCCGCCCATCACCGCGTGGTCGTCGGCAAAGTTCCGGTCGCCGGCAAGGGGCGTGAATTCGGTGAAGAGGTCCTTGATGTAGTCGATGCAGTGCGGGCGGTCGGGATGGCGGGCCACCTGGCATTTCCGCCAGGGCGTCAGGTCCTTGTAGAGGTCCTGCAGCATCTTCGCAGCCTTGGCGTCGAGGGCCTTGGCCTCGTCCGCGACATCCATTTCCGAGTTCTTGCGCGCCAGCGCGCGGAGTTCCTCTGCCTTGCCTTCGATCTCGGCCAGGGGTTTCTCGAAATCCAGGTATTGTGTCATCGCGGGCTCCGGGCTCGGTCCCGCCTATATGGCTGGGCGGGCGTCCGGATGCAATCCTGTCGGGGGCCAGTCGGGGCTGTCAGGGAAAGACAACCGGGTAGAGCGAGGCGACCAGCAGCGCCGCCATCGTCCGGTTGAAGGCGGCCAGGTGCCGGGGCGTGCGCAGAAGGCGCGCCATCTGCCGGCCCAGGATCGTCCAGGTGCTGACCGAGGGCAGGTTGATCGCGCCGAAGATCAGCGCCACGATACCGATGGCCCAGAGGCTGCGGTCCGGCGCATAGGCGGCGATCGCGGTCAGGGCCATGGTCCAGGCCTTGGGGTTCACCCACTGGAAGGCCGCGGCCTGAAGGAAGGTGAAGGGACGGCCCGCGCCTTCGCCCCGCGTCACCGGCGCGGCGGTCGCGATCTTCCAGGCCAGGAACAGAAGATAGGCGATGCTGGCCGCCTTCAGGATCGTGTGCGTCAGCGGAAAGGCGTCGAAGAGCCGGATCAGGCCCGCGCCCACCAGAAGGATCATCACCGAAAACCCGATGCCGATGCCCAGCATGTGCGGGATCGTCCGGCGAAAGCCGAAATTCGCGCCCGAGGCCATCAGCATCAGGTTGTTCGGCCCCGGCGTGATCGAGGAGACGAAGGCGAAGGCGCAAAGTGCTGCAAGGATATCGGGTGACATGGCGCGCAGAATGGCGCGCAAGCGACGACGAAAGGTTGCGTTATCGCGTCGTTCATCGCTATTCCTGCAATCCATGACCAGAAACGACGACATGAACGGTAGGATATTGCGCGAACTTGCGCGCAATGGGCGCATCAGCAACCTGGACCTGGCCGCGCGCGTGGGCCTCTCGCCTTCGGCCTGCCTGCGCCGGGTGCAGGAGCTGGAACGCTCGGGCGTCATCGCGGGCTATCGCGCGGTCCTGAACCCCGCCGCCCGCGGAATAGGCTTCGTCGCCTTCGTCGGCGTCGGCCTGAACGAACATACCAAGGCCGCGCAGGAGCGTTTCGAGCGCGTCATGGCGCAGGCGCCGGACGTTGTGGAATGCCACAACATCACCGGCACGATCGAATACATGTTGCGGGTGGAATGCGCCGACCTGGCCGCCTACAAGGCCTTTCACACCGACGTGCTGGGCACGGTTCCGCAGGTGAATTCGATCACGTCCTATGTCGTGATGGGCAGCCCGAAGGATCTGCGCGCCTGACGGATCCGGCCAGCAGCGCCCGCAGCGCCAGTTCCGGCGAGGTCAGGACCGGCAGGCGCGTCTGCGTGCGCCCCGCCGCCGCGGCCATCGACGCCTGCGCCAGCACCGCGCAGGCATAATCCCTCTCGGTCAGCGCCACAGCCAGCCGCGCCGCGATGGCGTCGGCGAACTCGCCCGGCTTGCCGCCGATGCAGAGCGGCCAGAGATCGGTGAGGTCCAGGAGCGTGACGTCGCAAGGTTTTCCCGCCTCGGCGAAGGCACGTTCCAGCAGCGCCCGCGACGGGGTGCGGGTGCTCTCCAGCGCATAGGCCATCAGGACCGGCCCGCCCAGCCGTGCGGCCACCTGCATCATCGGCCAGTCGATGCGCAGCGCGCCCGCCTTCTCGGCCGCGGGCCCGATGGTGGAACAGGTGCACAGCGTGGGGCCTTCCGCCGCGCGGATCGCGCCCACGATCTCGGCCTCGAGGTCGGGCGACATGCCGGATTGCGCGCGCGCCAGCCAGTCGGGGCGCACCACGTGGGTCAGAACGGCGTCGGGGGCTAGCGCATCGAAGGTGCCCCGATGCGTCTCGGCGGTGTGGAACAGGGTGGGGCGCGACCCGGTCACTTGTCCCCGATCATCTCGGCCTGGCGGACGATGACCTCGGCCTGCTTGATGGAGGCGATGTCGACAAGGCGCCCCTTGTAGACGGTGGCACCCTCGCCCTTGGCCTTGGCCGCTTCCATGGCGGCCAGGATCTCGCGCGCCTCGGTCACCGCCTCGTCCGAGGGGGTGAAGACCTCGTTCGCCAGCGCCACCTGCTTGGGGTGGATCGCCCATTTGCCGACCATGCCCAGCGTGGCCGAGCGGCGGGCCTGCGCGCGGAAGCCTTCGTCGTCGCTGAAATCGCCGAAGGGTCCGTCCACCGGCAGCACGCCATGGGTGCGGCAGGCGGCGACGATGGCGGCCTGGGCCCAGTGCCAGGGATCGGACCAGTATTTCGCGCCCTCGTGCAGCATGTAGTAGCTGGCCTGGGTGCCGCCGATTCCGGTGGTCTGCATCCCCATCGACGCCGCGAAATCGGCGGCACCGAGGCTCATCGCCTGCAGGCGCGGGGTCGCGGCCGCGATCTCCTCGACATGGGTGATGCCGGCCGCGCTCTCGATGATGACCTCGAAACCGATCTTCTTCCTGCGGCCCTTCGCGGCCTCGACCGCCGTCACCAGCGCGTCCACGGCATAAAGGTCGGCGGCGCAGCCCACCTTCGGGATCATGATCAGGTCCAGCCGGTCCGAGGCCTGTTCCAGCAGGTCGACCACGTCGCGATACCAATAAGGCGTGTCCAGCCCGTTGATCCGGACACTCAGCGTCTTGCGGCCCCAGTCGATGCCGCCGATCGCCTCGATCACGTTTGCCCTTGCGCTGTCCTTGTCCGACGGGGCGACCGAATCCTCGAGGTCGATGTTCACCACATCCGCATCCGAGGCCGCCATCTTCTCGAAGATCGCGGGCCGCGATCCGGGGCCGAACAACTGGCAGCGGTTCGGGCGGGCGGGCGGCGTCGGCTGGATGCGAAAGCTCATGTGTCTTGGGTCCGGACTTGGGATAACTGCATATTTTCTCGGCATTCTGGTATGAAATTACCGATCCGCACGCAAGGAGTTTCTGCGCTGCAGCATCGGGGTGCGACGCCACGTCCGGCGGGTGGCCGCGATGCCGACCCATTGAGGACAGGCGGAAAATGGCCTCGTCGCCGACTTCCGCGTTGCGGCGCGTCAACAGGGGTCCTATGCCCGTGTTCGACAGACGCCAGAGGAAATCGATCATGGCGCTCACCGAAGTCAAACCCTTCGATCAGCGCTTGCGCATCGCTGCATTGCGCCTGTTCTTCCTGGCGGCCCTGCCGCTGATCGTTTTCACGCGCTCGGCCTGGCTGGAACCGGAATGGCTGTTCGACATTCTTGAGGTTCTGGGCCTGACGCTGATCATCGCCGGTGTTCTGGGCCGGTTCTGGGCGATCCTCTACATCGGTGGACGAAAGAACGCGCGGATCATGCAGGACGGACCCTATTCGATCTGCCGCCATCCGCTCTATCTCTTCTCGACCATCGGGACGGTCGGCTTCGGCCTGATGCTGGGCAGTATCGTGCTGACGGCGGTTCTGGGTGTCGTGGTGTTCCTGATCCTGTCCGCGACCGCCGCGCGCGAGGAAGCCTTCCTGCGTTCGGAATTCGGCGCGGCATATGACGATTACGCCCAACGTGTGCCGCGCATCCTGCCGCGCCTGTCTGGCTTTTCGACTCCGGAGGAGGCCATCTTCAACGTCGCGACCCTCCGGCGCAACCTGATGGACGCGCTGGTCTTCCTGAGCCTGATCCCCATCGCAGAACTGATGGAATTCGTGCACGAGTCGCTGTCCATCCCGACCCTGCCGATCTGGTGAAGCAGGGCCCGAATGCGGGCCTTTGCGCATAATTCTTCGACATATCGCCGCCTTCGCCGCAGGAATTTGCGGATCACCCGCGGGCGCGCGACAAAAAACGCGATATCTTTGACCCGCCCGCCGCTATGGTCGGGCG
>SBFT01000129.1 GCA_006227805.1 Paracoccaceae bacterium | reverse complement strand
CTGGAGTTTGCAGGGCAAAGTGAAGATCAGGCGCGGAGACGGTCGCCATTCGGATCGAAGGGCGGCGCGTGCAGGATGCGGGCGCGGTGCGGGCGGCCCAGCACCATCACCTCGACCGCGTCTCCGGGCCCGGCGCCGTTGACATAGGCCAGCGCGAGGCTCATCCCCACGCTGTAGCCATAGGCGCCCGAGCTGACGCGGCCCACGCCGCGGCCGTCCCTGAAGATCGGCTCGCCGCCCGAGGCATCGGCGTTCGAGGCGGTGACGTCGGCCTCGTCCAGCGCAAGAAGGACGAGGCGTTCGCGCGGCGGGTTTTCCATGACCTGCGCCGCGGCGTCCCTGTTGAGGAAGTCCTTGTCCATCTTGCAGAGCCGGTCGAGACCCACTTCCTGGGGCCAGTATTCGGGGCTGTATTCCCGGCTCCAGCTGCCATAGCCCTTCTCGACCCGCAGGCTCATCAGCGCGCGGCTGCCCACGGGACCGGCGCCGAAGTCACGGCCCGCCTCGATCAGGGCCTGGTAGAGCCGCAGCTGGTCGTCGGCGCGGCAATGCAGCTCCCAGCCCAGATCGCCGGTGAAGGAGACCCGCAGCGCCATCACCTCGACGCCCGCGATCTCGATCCGGGCCGAGGCCATGAAGGGGAAGTCGGGCGTTGCGAGCGACGCGTTCGTCAGCCTCTGCAGAAGCTCGCGCGACCGCGGCCCCGCCACGTTGAAGCCGCAATGGCTGTCGGTCAGGCTGTCCCAGGTCGTGCCTTCGGGCAGCGGCACCTGGGCAAAGAAGCGCTGGTGATAGCGTTCCGCCATCCCCGACCCGATGACCCAGAATTCGTCCTCGGCCAGCCGCGTGACGGTGAAGTCGCCGGCGATCCCGCCGCGCCTGCCGATCAGCGGCGTCAGGCAGGACCGGCCCACCCTTGCCGGCATCCGGTTGGCGAAGACGGCGTTGAGCCAGTCTTCGGCACCGGGACCCTTGCAGCGGTATCTGGCGAAGTTCGAGATGTCGATGATGCCGGCGGCCTCGCGCAGCATCCGCGCCTCGCGGCCCACCGGCCCCCACCAGGGCTGGCGGGTGAAGCCGGCGCTGTCGGGGGTGTCGGCGTCGAAATAGAGGGGATGTTCCCAGCCGAAGTTCAGACCGAAGACCGCGCCCATGTCCTTCTGCATCTGGTATGCGGGGCGGGTGCGCACCGGGCGGCCCGCCGCGCGTTCCTCGCCGGGGAAGTGGATCTTGAAGCGATGGGCATATTGGTCGCCCACGCGCGCCTTGGTGAAGTCGCGCCCCGCCCAGGCGCCGAAGCGCGCCATGTCCCAGGGGAAGAGATCGAGCCTGGGCTCGCCCTCGATGATCCATTCGGCCGCGGCGCGTCCCATGCCGCCCGATTGCGAGAAGCCGGGGATGATCCCGTTGCAGCAGAAATAGTTCGAGAGTTCGGGAACGGGGCCGAAGAGGACATTGGCGTCCGGCGACCAGATCATCGGGCCGTTGATCACCCGCTTGATCCCCGCCCGCCCCACCGCCGGGACGCGGTCGATGGCGCGCATCATGTTCTCCTCGATGCGTTCCAGATCGTCGGCGAAGAGCTCGTGCCCGAAGCCCGGGGGCGTGCCCTCCTCGGCCCAGAGCCTGTAGTTCTTCTCGTAGGCTCCGACCAGAAGGCCCTTTCCCTCCTGGCGCAGGTAATATTCCCCGTCGCGGTCGGCGACCGAGGGCAGGCGGCGGTCCATCGCGGCGATCTCGGGGATCGTCTCGGTCACGAAATACTGGTGTTCGGTCGGTTGCAGCGGCAGGGTCAGGCCCGCCATCGCCGCCACTTCCCGCCCCCAGAGGCCCGCGGCGTTCACCACCCACTGCGTGCGGATGTCGCCCTTGTCGGTGCGCACGATCCAGCTGCCGTCGGGCTGCTGCTCGGTCCCCGTGACGGGGGTGAAGCGGTGGATTTCCGCGCCGCGCCGGCGCGCGCCCGCGGCATAGGCGTTGGTCACGCCCGAGGGGTCCACGTTGCCGCCTTCGGGTTCGTACATGATGCAGCGGATGCCGTCGAAATCGACCAGCGGGTGCAGGCGCTCGGCCTCGTCGCGGCCGATCTCGTAGAAGTTCATCCCGTAAAGCTTGGCCTTGGCGGCCTGCAGGCGCAGCTGGTGTTCGCGCGCCTCGGTCTGCGCCAGATAGAGCGATCCGGGCTGGAACACGCCGCAGCCCTGGCCCGTCTCGGCCTCGAGTTCCTTGTAGAGGTTCATCGTGTAGTGCTGGATGCGGCTGATGTTGGTGCTGTCGTGCAGCCCGTGGATGTTCGCCGCCGCGTGCCAGGTGCTGCCCGAGGTCAGCTCGGACCGCTCGAGGAGCACCACGTCGCTCCAGCCCAGCTTGGCCAGGTGATAGAGGATCGAGCATCCGATGACGCCGCCGCCGATGACGACGGCCTGTGCGTGACTGCGCATGGTCCGGGGGTCCTTGTTCGCTGCGTTCGGGGCTTAGACTGACGGCAAAGTGGCGCGCTCACTTGCACGTTCCCGACATTTTCCGGCTGCATTTCACCGCGCCGGATGCGGCCGCTCAGTGACCCGCCTTGCCGGTGATCGCGGCCAGCGCCGGGCCCAGCAGGCGTGTCGCCACCGGGATCAGCAGAAGGCCCAGCACCAGCCCCAGGACGCCGTCGGCCAGCGCGGTGACCAGCCATTGCACGAAGCCCCGGGCCTGGCCCACCTGATCCGCCAGGGCGGCGGCGGCGTGCTTGACCGTCTCGTAGAACCAGGGCCAGCCCAGCACCTCGAGACCATGCACGACGATCGCCCCGCCCACCCAGAGCATCGCGGCCGTGCCGACCACGCTGAGGGTCTTGAGCAGTTTCGGCATGCCGCGCACCAGCCCGCGCCCCATGCCTCGGCCGAGCCCGGTGCGGCCGTTGTGCGCCATCCAGAGCCCGATGTCGTCCATCTTCACGATCAGCGCGACCGAGCCATAGACCAGCGCCGTCACCGCCACGCCCGCAAGCGCCAGCGTCGCCGCGTCCATCCAGAAGCCCGAGGCTTCGACATTGGCCAGGATGATCGTCATGATTTCGGCCGAGAGGATGAAATCGGTCTTGATCGCGCCCTTGACGCGCTCCCGCTCGAGATGCACGGGATCGCCCACGTCGAGGTCCTGTTCCACATGCGCGTCACCATGCGGAAACAGCCAGTGAAAGACCTTCTCGGCCCCCTCGAAGCACAGGTAGAGCCCGCCCAGCATCAGAAGCGGCGTGATCGCCTGCGGCAGGAAGGCGTTCAGCGCCAGAAGGCCCGGCATCAGGATCACCAGCTTGTTGAAGAGCGAGCCCTTGGTGATCTGCCAGATGATGGGCAATTCGCGGCGGGCCTCGAAACCGGTGACGTATTTCGGCGTGACTGCGGCGTCGTCGATCACGACGCCCGCCACCTTCGAGCCCGCCTTGGCCGCCTGCGCCGCCACGTCGTCGACCGAAGCCGCCGCCACCTTGGCGATGGCCGCCACGTCATCCAGCAGCGCCAGCAATCCGCTCATCTTCCCTCTCGCCCCCTTGTCACGTCCGGTGCCGCCGCTTCACCCTAGCCCAGCGGGCGGGCGACGCAAGCGTTAGCGCCACCGCGCTCGAGTTTGCGCTAACAGCATGGGAACACGTCGTTTTCGGCCTTTTGGCGGGCTTGGCCCTTGTGTATGGGCGGGGCATGACAAGCAAGGTCGCGGAGGATACGACATGACCATCAAGGTTGGCATCAACGGCTTCGGGCGGATCGGGCGCTGCACGCTGGCCCATATCGCGGCCAGCGGGCGCGATGACATCGAGGTGGTCAAGGTGAACGCGACCGGCCCGCTCGAGACGGCGGCGCATCTTCTGAAATACGACAGCGTGCATGGCCGCTTCCCCGGCAAGGTGACGCTGGGCGAGGGCACGATGGATGTGGGCCGGGGGCCGATGCGGATGTTCTCGACCTATGATCCCGCGACGCTGGACTGGTCGGGCTGCGACGTTGTGCTGGAATGCACCGGCAAGTTCAACGACGGCGACAAGGCCCGGGTTCACCTGGCCCAGGGCGCGCGCAAGGTTCTGATCTCGGCGCCCGCGAAGAACGTGCAGAAGACCGTGGTCTTCGGAGTGAACGACGCCAGCCTGACCGCCGGGGACGTGATGGTGTCGAACGGGTCCTGCACCACCAACTGCCTGGCGCCGCTGGCCAAGGTCCTGAACGACGCGATCGGGATCGAGGCGGGGGTGATGACCACGATCCACGCCTATACCGGCGACCAGCCCACCCATGACCGCCGCCACAAGGACCTCTACCGCGCGCGCGCGGCCGCGATGTCGATGGTGCCGACCTCGACCGGGGCGGCCAAGGCGCTGGGCGAGGTGCTGCCGGAACTGAAGGGCCGGCTGGACGGCTCGGCCATCCGGGTGCCGACGCCGAATGTCAGCGCGGTGGACCTGACCTTCACCGCGTCGCGCGACGTGACCGTGGACGAGGTGAACGCCGCCGTGAAGGCCGCCGTGGACGGGCCGATGGCCCGCGTGATGGGCTACGAGCCCGAGCCGCTGGTCTCGATCGACTTCAACCACACCGAGGAAAGCTCAATCTTCGCGCCCGACCAGACCCGCGTCGTGGGCAAGCGCCTGGTGCGCGTGCTGGCCTGGTATGACAACGAATGGGGCTTCTCGGTGCGCATGGCGGACGTCGCCGTGGCGATGGGGCGTCTGTGATCGCACTTGCCGGGCGGGGCCTGCGTCGGGCATACCGGCTGCACCCGACCCCGCGCGGCAAGAGGTTCCGGCAGGCATGACCGACACGATCGCATTGGCCCTGGGCGCGCTGATCCTCTCGGCCATCGCGGTCGATGTCGTCTTCTTCGGAACCGACCACCTGCTGTTTCTGGCCCGCAAGATCATGGACCTGATCGAGTGGATGGCCTTCTGGCGCTGAGGCGCGTCAGGTCCTGACGAA
This sequence comes from Paracoccaceae bacterium, assembly GCA_006227805.1. Lineage (GTDB taxonomy): Bacteria > Pseudomonadota > Alphaproteobacteria > Rhodobacterales > Rhodobacteraceae > JAGYKE01. The sequence goes on along the minus strand of SBFT01000129.1, from coordinate 1,880 downwards.
GCGCGCGCGCAGGGCGGTGTTGACTTCGGGGGTGACGAATTTCGACACATCTCCGCCCAGCCGCGCGATTTCCTTGACCAGCTTCGAGGCGATCGCCTGGTGCCGGGCCTCGGCCATCAGGAAGACGGTCTCGATACTGTCGTCCAGCGTGCGGTTCATGCCCACCATCTGGAATTCGTATTCGAAATCCGCCACCGCGCGCAGGCCTCGGATGATCACCTGCGCGCCCACGTCGCGGGCGCAGTCGATCAGCAGGTTTTCGAAGGGATGGACGACGATCTCGATCCCCGACTGACGCGCGAGCCTGACGCCTTCGGCCTCGACCATCGCGACGCGGTCCTCGAGCGAGAACAAGGGCCCCTTGTCGCGGTTGATGGCGACCCCGATCACGAGGCGATCGACCAGCACCGAGGCGCGCCGGATGATGTCGATATGCCCCAGCGTGATGGGGTCGAATGTGCCCGGATAAAGGCCGACACGCATGGCCCTCTCCTTCCTGTCCCTTGTTTGCGCGCACGCAAACAGAAGCGCGCCGGGATTTCAAGAGGATAAGTCCCGCGGAAGGACCCGGGGCCTAGTGCCCCATGATCATCCCCTCGAGGGCATCCTTCTCCATCGCCAGTTCGGTCAGGCGCGCCTTGACCACATCGCCCAGCGTGATCAGGCCGACCATCCGGCCGTTCTCGACCACGGGCATGTGGCGGAAGCGGCCTTCGGTCATCATCGAGAGGACCTTGTCCGCGCTCATCTGGGTGTCGCAGGTGACCAGCTTGCGCGTCATGTAATCGTCCACGTCGCGGGTCAGGCAGGCGCCGCCGGACCTGGCCAGTTCGCGCACGATGTCGCGTTCCGACAGGATACCCAGCGCGGTTTCGCCGTCATCCGAGACGACCACGCTGCCGATGCGCTTTTCGGCGAGGACGCGGGCCGCCTCGGCCACCTTCACGCCGGACCTGACCGTCACCACGGCATCGCTGGCCTTGGACCTGAGGATCTGATGAACGAGCATAATGACCTCCCTTTGGAAATTTTCCGTCTTTTTTCAAAAGCGTGAACCCGTCGGGCCAAGCTGTCAAGAAATGTCACGTCATGGCCTCGAGGCGCGCCACCTCGTCGCGCAGGGCCGATGACAGCCTGCGGGCGAACCGGTTCAGCCGATCGCTCTTGCGGTCGCCCTGGTGGCGGACCAGGTAGAAACTGCGCCGCAGGCCGATCCGGTCGGCCAGGACCTTGCGCAGGCGCGCGTTGGCGGGCAGCGCGAAATCATGCGCCACGCAGAGCCCGTGCCCGCCGCTGGCCATCGCCAGCTGCACCGGAACCGAGTTCGACGCGAGCGCCACCCGGTCGATCCCGAGCGCGCCCAGGTAGTCGAGTTCGGCGTCGTAGATCATGTCGGGCACATAGCCGATGAAGCGGTGCCGCTTCAGATCGGCGGGGTCCTCGATGGGCGGATGGTCGCGCAGGTAGTCCTGCGAGCCCACCACATGGAGCCGGTAGTCGGTGATCTTCTCGACCGAGAACTGTCCGGCGGTGGGCGGGCTGACGGTGATCGCCAGGTCGGCCTCGCGACGGGTCAGGTTGGCGACGCGCGGCAGCGCCACGATCTGGATGTCGAGATCGGGGTTCTCGGCCGCGATCCCGGCGCAGACCTGGGGCAGGATGTAGTTCGCGCAGCCGTCGGGCGCACCGATGCGGATCTGGCCGGCAAGCCTTTCGCCCGGCCCCGACAGCGCGTCCGAGCCCGCACGCATCGCCTGTTCCGCGCCCTCGGCATGGGCCAGCAGACGTTCGCCCGCCGCGGTCAGCGCATAACCCTGCGGCGAGCGGATGAAGAGCGCGCTGTCCAGCGCCGCTTCGAGGCGCGCGATGCGGCGGCCGAC
>SBFT01000093.1 GCA_006227805.1 Paracoccaceae bacterium | reverse complement strand
GATCAGTAAATAATCTTAATTAATCAATAGGTTGACAGTATAATGACCCACTCTGGCCTTGGGATAACTCGGGGATGAAAAATCGACCGGCGACCTTGTGTTGATCCTTCGGTTATCCTTGTCCAGATCGGGGCGAAATGTGAGGGGGCGTCAGAAACGCATGGCGGGCAAGCGATCTTGCCTTCCGCGACGCTGCGCGTAGAACCTCTCGCTGTCGGCACTCTTGTCCCATACGCAGGGTTATCCCCATGACCACCCCCATCATCCTGGCTTCCGCGTCGCAGGTACGGGCAAGATTGCTGCGCGATGCCGGGGTCGAGGTGCAGATCGAAAAACCCCGCGTGGACGAGGAGACAATCAAACGGGCGCTTCTGGCGGAAGATGCGCCCCCCCGCGACATCGCGGATACGCTGGCCGAAACCAAGGCGCGCAAGATCAGCGACAAGTTTCCCGGTCGCCTGGTCCTCGGATGCGACCAGGTTCTGGACTTCCAGGGCCGGCTTCTGTCCAAACCCGTCACGCCTGAAGACGCTCTGAACCAGTTGCGCCAGATGCGCGGACAACGGCACATGCTGCTTTCCGCCGCCGTCATTTACGAAAACGGCGAACCGCTCTGGCGGCATGTGGGTCAGGTCAGGCTGCTGATGCGGGACGCGTCCGACGCTTACCTGGAAGGATATGTCGCGCGCAACTGGGACAGCATCCGCCACGCGGTCGGGGCCTACAAGCTCGAGGAGGAAGGCGTTCGCCTCTTCGCCCGGATTGACGGCGACCACTTTAACGTCTTGGGTATGCCCCTGTTGGAGATACTTGCCTTTCTGACCTTGCGAGGCGCGATCGAGAGATGAGTGATCACAGAATTCCCCTGGCCGCGGTCATCGGATCGCCCATTGCGCATTCCAGGTCCCCCAAGCTGCATCAGCACTGGCTGAACGTTCATGGACTCGCCGGGTACTACATCCCCATGGATATCGCATCGGACGATCTGGAACGCGTGATCCGCATGATGCCGAGAATGGGTTTCGTCGGATGCAACGTCACGATTCCCTACAAGGAAAAGGTGATGAAGGTCGCCGACCAGGTGACCGACCGGGCAACCCTGATCGGAGCGGCAAATACCCTGATCTTCCGCACGGACGGATCGATCATGGCGGACAACACGGATGGATACGGGTTCATCGAGAACCTGCGCCAGGGTGCGCCGGGCTGGGACGCGAAGGCCGGAACGGCCGTCGTTCTGGGGGCCGGAGGCGCGGCGCGGGCCGTGGTGGCGGCACTGGCCGATGCGGGGTGCCCGCGCATCCTGCTGACCAACCGCACCCGCGTCCGCGCGGAGAAGCTGAAGGACGACTTCGGCAAGCGGATCGAGGTTCATGACTGGGTGCAGGCCGGAAACATCCTCGAGGAAGCCGCTCTGGTGGTGAACACCACGTCCCTGGGCATGACCGGCAAGCCGGAACTGCGCGTCCCGCTCGACGGTCTGCGCAAGGGAACCGTCGTCACCGACCTGGTCTATTCCCCCCTCAGGACACGGCTGCTGGCCGAAGCCGAGGCGGCCGACTGCATCACGGTCGATGGCCTGGGCATGTTGCTGCATCAGGCCGTCCCATGTTTCGAACGCTGGTTCGGTCAACGCCCCGTGGTCGATGCCGCCACCCGGGAAGCGGCGCTGCGATGAGCTTTCTCCTCGGCCTGACGGGCTCGATTGGAATGGGCAAGAGCACGACCGCGCGGCTTTTTGCCGAGGAAGGCTGTCAGGTCTGGGACGCGGATGCGGCCGTTCACAGGCTCTACGCAAGGGGTGGAGCGGCCGTTGCCCCCATCGGGGCCGTCTTTCCCGAAGCCATCGTCGATGGCGCCGTCTCGCGCGAGGCGCTGAAACGGATCATCGAAGCTGATCCCGGCGCGTTGCGCCGGATCGAGGCCGTCGTGCATCCGCTGGTCGCACAAGACCGCGCAAGATTCATCGACGAGGGCACCAGCGACATCCTTGTCTTCGACATTCCCCTGCTGTTCGAAAGCGGAGGTGAAGCCGGCATGGACGCGGTCGCCGTGGTCAGCGTCGATCCAGATACCCAGCGCGCCCGCGTCCTGCAGCGCGGCACGATGACCGAGGCGCAGTTCGCCATGATCCTGGCCAAACAGATGCCCGACGCGCAGAAGCGAGCGCTCGCGGATTACGTCATCGTCACCGACGATCTTGAACACGCCCGCGCCCAGGTTCAGTCTGTCGTTGGGCAGATCAGGGAAAGCTTGCGAAATGCGTGAGATCGTTCTGGATACCGAGACCACGGGCTTCGATCCCGAAGCGGGCGATCGTATCGTCGAGATCGGCGCGGTCGAATTGTTCAACCACGTTGCAACCGGCAGGACCTATCACCAATACATCAACCCCGAACGCGCGATGCCCCAGGAGGCATTCGAGGTCCATGGACTGGGAGACGACTTTCTGGCCGACAAGCCCAAGTTCGCCCAGATCGGACGGGATTTCCTGCAATTCGTGGGGGATGCGCGGCTGGTGATCCACAACGCCGCCTTCGACATGAAATTCCTGAACGCGGAACTGAAATGGCTGGGGCTTCCGCTGATACCGTTCGACCGGGCAATCGACACGCTGGCGATCGCGCGACAGAAATTCCCGGGTTCCCCGGCCTCGCTGGACGCTCTGTGCCGCCGGTTCGGCATAGACAACTCGGCCAGAACGCTGCATGGCGCGCTGCTCGATTCCGAGATCCTTGCGGAAGTCTATCTGGAACTGATCGGCGGCCGCCAACCCGATTTCGCGTTGTCGGTGGAAACGCGACGCGCGGACGGCCCGACGGATGCCGAATGGCGCCCCAGGCCGCGGCCCCGGAAACTTGCGCCGCGCATCACCGATGAGGAACGCGCGGCGCACGAGGCTTTCGTGGCGAAACTGGGCAGCGCCGCCCTCTGGCAACGCGGCTAGTCCGGGCTCAGGCGTCCGGTTTGACCGGAGCCGTGGCGGCGGCCTGCTGGCGCCGAGCGATTTCGTTGCGGTACATCGCCATGAAGTCGATGTTTTCCAGGTTCAACGGGGGATAGCCGCCATCGCGCGTGATGTCGCTGACGATACGGCGCAGGAACGGGAAGAGCATGCGCGGGCATTCGATCAGAAGGAACGGATGCATCTGGTCGTCGGGCACGCCCTGGATGAAGAACACGCCGGCGTAATCCAGTTCCAGCAGGAACAGCTGTTCGCCGCCGCCCTTCGCCTTCGAGCTGATGTTCAGCTTGACCGAGACTTCGTACTGGTGATCGGCCGGCCGCTTGCGCGCATCCATGTTCACCTGGACGCTGACATCCGGCTGAACCTCGCCCGAGACACCCTTCTGTGCCATGATGTTCTCGAACGACATGTCCCGGATGAACTGACCCAGAACCTTCATCTGAACTTGCGGCACCTGTTGCGGTGCGGCCGCGCCGTTTCCGGCAGTTTGTTCCGACATGGCAATCTCCTGAAACCATCAATTCGCCGCTATGTAGCAGCTTGGCCGGAGGGCCTCAATCCTCGGTCAAGCCCGGCCTGGTCCAGCCGGACGGGCCCTTGTCCTGCCGGGTCGGGTTCGGGCGGACCTCTTCCCACTCGCCGTCGATCACGTCGTCGCGGGCGGGTCTGCCGGAACTGCGTATGTCGAACTGCTGCACATGGATCCGCGACCGGACCCGGCGCATGACCGCCGCGCGCACCTGGGGGACCAGCAACAGAAAACCGATACTGTCCGTGAAGAAGCCCGGCGTCAGCAGCAGTGCGCCCGCGAACACGATCAGCGCACCATGGGCCAGGGGCTCGGTCGGGTCGCGCAGATCGTTGAACGAGGTCTTGACCTCTCCCAGCGCCGCCAGCCCCTGCGAGCGCACCAGACGCGCCCCGATGATCGCGGTCAGAACGACGATGCCCAGGGTCGGCCACAGCCCGATCAGCCCGCCCACCTGGATGAACAGGGCGATCTCGATCAGGGGCACCAGAAGGAATGCCACGAAAAGGTACATATGCGCCGGCCTTTCGTCTTGCCGCACGGTGGACTCGCACCGGGCTGTCACCTACATAAGGCGAACAAAGCGCTGAACAAAGCCCGCAGGCCAACACGAGGTTCTGAATGAATTCGCCCCTGATCCAGCTTCTGGTGCTGGCCGGAATTGCCGTTTTCCTGATCCTGCGCCTCAGAAGCGTGCTGGGAACGCGTGAAGGTTTCGAAAAACCGCCCGCGCCGCGCCAGGTCGGCACCAGGTCGCGCCCCGAGTTCGAGGTGATTGAAGGCGGACCCGATCGCGACATCACCGATTATGTCGAGGAAGACAGTCCGCCGGCCAGGGCGCTGGCCGAGATGAAGCGGATCGAGCCGTCCTTCTCGGTCGCCGAATTCGTGTCGGGATCGCGCCAGGCCTATGAAATGATCGTGATGGGCTTCGAACGGGGCGAACTGGACGACATCCAGCCCTTCATCGCCGAAGACGTGTTCGACGCCTTCGTCGACGTGGTCGCCGCGCGCGAGGATCAGGGCCTGACGGTCGAGGCGAATTTCATCGGGATGCGCGAAACCAAGGTCGCCAATGCCGAATTCAACCCCGAGACCCGCGAAGCCCAGATCACCATGCGCTTCGTGGCGGAGCTGACGTCGGTCGTGCGCGACAAGGGCGGCGACATCGTCGAGGGCAGCCCGACGGAAGCGCGCCGCCAGAAGGATACCTGGGTCTTTGCCCGGACCATGGGCGAAGATGACCCGAACTGGCTGCTTGTCGCAACGGACGCATGACGGGGTTGCTGCGGGCGATCTGTCTGGCGGGGGCCTTCATGGCCGCCGCTGACACTCCCCGCGCCGAGACGACCCACCAGATCCTGTCCTTCGATCAGCTTGACGGCTGGGAAAAGGATGACCACGCCGCGGCTCTCTCGGTCTTCCTGAACACCTGTCCCGATCTCGACGAACCCGACTGGCGCAGCCTCTGCGCCGTGGCGCAATCCCAGAACCCGGAAAAAGCGCGGTCGTTCTTCGAGCTTTTCTTTCGCCCGGTCCTGGTCACCAACGGCACGCCCGGCCTGTTCACCGGGTATTTCGAGCCGGAACTCGACGGCTCGCGGAAGCCATCCGCGCGCTTCCGTCATCCGGTCTACCGCATGCCGCCCGAGGCGCGCGCCAGCAATCCCTGGCTGACCCGGCGCCAGATCCTGACCAGCGGCGTCATGGATGGCCGTGGCCTGGAAATCGCCTGGGTCGACGACCCGGTCGAGTTGTTCTTCCTGCAGATCCAGGGTTCGGGGCGCATTCGCCTGGCGGAAGGGGGATGGCTGCGCCTGGGGTATGGCGGGGCCAACGGGCATCCCTATCGCTCGATCGGGGTCGAGCTTGTGCGCCGCGGGGTCTTCGACGCGCACCAGGTCAGCGCCCAGGTCATCGGCAACTGGGTGCGGCGCAATCCGGTCGAGGGGGAAGACCTGCTCTTTCACAACGACAGCTACGTCTTCTTCCGTGAAGTCAACCAGGTCCCCGCCGACAAGGGTCCCCTGGGGGCGATGAACCGGTCCGTCACGGCGTTGCGCAGCATCGCCGTAGATCCTGCCTTTCATCCCCTCGGCGCGCCGGTCTGGATCGAGAAGGACGGCGCCGGACCGATGCGCCGCCTCATGATCGCGCAGGATACGGGTTCTGCCATCAAGGGCGCGCAAAGGGCCGACATCTTCTTCGGCACCGGTGATGCGGCGGGCGAGGCGGCCGGAACGCTGCGTGATCCGGGCCGGATGGTGACGCTGTTGCCAATCCAGCGTGCCTATGCCCTGCTGCCCGAGGGCGAGACATGACCCGTCGCCGCCTCCGGCCGGATGAGATCGCGCTGTGGAAGCAGGTCGCCGATCGCACCCAGCGGCTGACGCGGGACGGGGGCTCGCCTCCCTTGCCCAGGCCGTCCCCCGTGGAAGCGAGGCCCCGGCCCGAGAAACTCCGTCCCGAGAAACTCCGGCCCGAGAAGCCGGTGATCGATCCCTTCGAACTGGGTGCGCGGGCCGTTCCCGCCAGGCCAGGACACCTGTTGCAGCCCGCGCTGGCCGAAAGGCTGGGATCCGCCCCGGTCCAGATGGATCGCAAGACCTTTGCGCGCATGACGCGTGGCAAGCTGGCACCGGAGGGCCGTATCGATCTGCACGGCATGACCCTGGACCGTGCGCATCCGGTCCTGACGCGGTTCATCCTGTCGGCGCAGGCCTCGGGCAAGCGGTTGGTCCTGGTGATCACCGGAAAGGGGCGGCGCGGCCAGGACGATGGCCCGATCCCGGTGCCGAAAGGCATCCTGCGCCACCAGGTTCCGCAATGGCTCTCCAGTCCGCCCCTGGCCCAGGCCGTCCTCCAGATCGTTCCGGCCCATGTCAGCCATGGGGGCGAGGGCGCCTATTACGTCTACCTGCGCCGCGGGCGCTGAGGCGACCCCACAGTCAGTTCGCGATCTGCACCAGGGGCGACAGGATCACCTCGGTCGCGTTCTGCACCGACATGATCGTTCCGGGCAAGAGTCCCGGGCGCACGGATCGCCCGGATTGGAAGGCATTGTCCACTTCCGGCAGCCGGTTCAGAAGCCGGATCAGTTCGGGCGAATTTCCGACCGCGAAGTGGTTCAGACCGCCGCCACCCGCGAAGGCGCTGACATCGACAAGGGTCACATCGAATTCGGCCACGGCCTCGGGCGTGCCGATATTGCCAAGTCTTTCGCGTTGCCCCGTCAGGCGCGCGGACAGGGCCAGGGCCCGATCACGGCGGCTGACGAAGATGACGAAGGGTTGCGGTAAGGGTCCGATGGCGCGCGCCTGCGCACGGAAGACGTCCAGATCGATATCCGGCGACATCAGGATCACACCCGAGATCCGGTCGAACAGACGGTG
>SBFT01000068.1 GCA_006227805.1 Paracoccaceae bacterium | reverse complement strand
TGGCCCTTGCCTCGTCCATGCGCTCGGTCAGTGCCGTGACGACGCGATCCCAGCGGGGATCGGACCAGCTCAGGCAGACCTTGCGCGTTTCATTTGCGGCATCGGTGACCTCGAACCTGATGCCCAGCGCGTCGGCCGGCGCCAGATCGCCCAGCCGGTCGGGCCATTCCACAAGGCAGATCGCCTCGCTGAAGGCGTCGGCCAGGCCCAGTTCCTCGATCTCGGCGGTCGAGCCGATGCGATAGAGATCGCTGTGCCAGATCTCGCCCAGTCGGGTGTCATAGACCTGCACCAACGTGAATGTGGGCGATGGCACATCCTCTGGCGCGTCCTGCGCCGACTGGATCAGCGCACGGGCGAAGCTGGTCTTGCCCGCGCCGATATCGCCCTCCAGCAGCAGCACGTCGCCCTTGCGCAGACGGCTTCCGATCGCCTTTGCCAGGCGGCGCGTATCCTGTTCCGACGAAAGCGGAATATCGAGAGGGCTGCGGGTCATTGGCCCAGAATGGCGGCGGGCTGCGCGCGCCGCAAGCCGCTTCGCGCTCAGACCGTGGTGCTGGTGTGCGGGATGCGCTGCCGGGCGACAGGATCGGATGCCGCACGGAAGCGGATCAGCGTGGCACCGTTCTGCACCGGGTCGATCATGCAGGTCAGGTCGCGCCCGTCCCCGATGCCCAGATCCGAGGACCAGGCGACACGGTCCTCGCGGCTGAGAACGAAGTCGCGCAACTCGCCCCACAGGCGGGACGGACCCAGCCGTCCGTGCCATATGCGCATCGCGTCCACGACGGTGGATTGCGCGAAGCCCGCATCGGGATCGACGCCCCACATGGCGCGATAGGCCCTGTTGCACTTGATCAGGGTGCCGGAGGGGCCGAAGACCACCACGGCTTCCTCGATCCGGTCGAGGACGGATTGCGCCAGGTCCAGGTCGGCGCGGAACCGGCGCGTCAGTGCGACCTCGGCCGAGATGTCCTCGAACAGGAAGGCGACGGCGCCATCGGGATGGGGGCGTCCCGTGACCCGGTATGTCGCGCCCGAGGGCAGCATCCAGGTGGCCTGGAAATTGCCATCCGCCGCGGCCGCAACCATCGCCGCCATCTGTTCGCGCCAGGTCGAATAGTTCTTTGGTTCGGGCATCATCCGGTTGTCGCGCAGACGGTCGAAAAAGGTGAGAAGGCTGGGGCGCGCGCTGAGGAAATCCACCGGAAGGGCGGTCAGGTCGATCAGGGCGGGGTTGAACAGGGCCAGCTGGCTGTTGCGGTCGAAGATCGCCAATCCGATCGACAATTGCGCGAAGGTCTTCGTCAGGGTCTGGACGAACTTGCGCTGGGTGGTTTCGGCGTTGACCACGGCGCTGACATCCATCGCGAAGAACAGGCGCGCATCGTCGAAGTCCTGCATCGTCACGTCGAACCACAGGGTCTGGTTTTCATCGCGCAGGTGCAGAGAGGTGCGCACCGTCGACCCGACCGGCTTGTCGCCATGGGTCTGTCCGAACAGGGATGACTCGCGCAGGGGCGCGCCGTCACGGATGCGGGCAAAGAGATCGGCATAGGCGGTGTTGTGCCAGACCACCTTTCCTTCCGCATCGATGCGCCAGGTCGGATAAGGGGCGGCCTGCATCATCCGGCGCAACTGCACATTCTGCGCCTGCTGCCAGGCGGGAGAGGCATCCCGGCCCGCGTGCCCCGAGTTGTCGATCACCTCGATCCGGGTGGTGCCGTCGATCTGCTCGGCCAGCAGAACCGCCGGATCGAAGGGATCGACCGCCTCGAAGCTCTGCCTTTCCCCATCCGCCAGTGCAGCGGCATCGGGGAAATCGGGAAACCGGCTGCGCATCGCCTGGCGCAGGCCCTGCCAGTCATCCGCCGCGCCTTCCGCGGCAAGGATGGAGCGGGCCGGCGGGGTGGCCCCGATCAGGCCAAGGGAATCGAACAGGAAGACGCAGGCCTCCGGACGTCCGAGCGCCGGCGGAAACTGCCCGCCGCCCGCCTGCGTGGACCCCGCGCGCCGCAGCCAGAAGGCCATGCCCGCAGTCGCGGCCAGCGACGAGATAATCGTGATCGCGAACAGACCCTGGTCGAAATCCAGCACTGCATCCACCCATGCCATGACCCGCGGAAACTGGCACGCGGGGGTTAACGCATGGTTAACCGTCCATGAGCGCGCTCAGACCTGGATCGGCTGGTTGCGGCCCGGCGCGACCGCGTTCCCCTTGGCCTGGGCATCGATGGCGTCGCGCGGCCAGACCACCTCGACGATCGCCCCGCGCCGGTTCTTGTCCGATGTCACCGTCTGGTAGGGATCGCTGCCATTGGCGAAACTCAGCTCGGCGCCGGTGCGCTCGAGCAGGGTTTTCGCGATGAACAGCCCCAGCCCCATGCCTTCGTATTCGGGGCGGGTCCGGGTTTCGACCTCGCTTCTGCGTCGGCGGACGAAGGGATCTCCGATGCGGCCCAGCAGGTGCGCCGGATATCCGCGTCCGTCATCGAGGATGCGCACCGATATGGTGTCCTTGGTCCAGTAGAGTTCGACCCAGATGTTCGCGCGGGCGAAATCGACCGCGTTCTGGATCAGGTTGCGCAGGCCATGGATGACTTCGGGCTTGCGCAGGATCGAGGGTTGCTGGAACCCTCCGTCCGGTCCGGGCGTTTCCTCGAAATGGATCGTCTTGCCGCGCTTGACATGGGGTTCTGCGGCTTCATGGACCACGGCGCTCAGCGGCGCCTGCCGCAGGTGCAGGTCATCCTTGCCGGCCCGGCCCATGCCGCGCAGGATGTCGCGGCAACGGTCGGCCTGCTCGCGGATCAGTTCGGCATCCTCGCGCAGGTCGGGCCGGTCGCCCAGTTCCTCGATCAGCTCCGAACTGGCCAGCTTGATGGTCGCCAGCGGCGTTCCCATCTCGTGCGCGGCGGCGGCGACCACGCCGCCCAGGTCGGTCAGCTTCTGTTCGCGCGCCAGCGCCATCTGGGTGGCGGTCAGGGCTTCGCGCATCGCGTGCATTTCCGAACTGACCCGCCGCGAATAGGCGCCCATGAAGATCGTCGCGATGATGATTGCGGCCCAGTTGCCGAAGATAAAGATGTCGGGGATGCGCAGCACGACCCCTTGTTCCGTCCGCAAGGGCAGGTGGAATTCGGCCAGCATCGTCACCAGGATGATGGCCGATCCGCCGATGATGGTGGTCGACCGCAACGACATCACCGTGGCCGAAATCGTGACCGGCCCCAGCAGCAGCAGCGCGAAGGGATTGTTCAGGCCGCCCGTCAGGTACAGCAGGAACGACAGCTGCAGCAGGTCGAACAGGATCATCAGGAAGTTTTCGGTTTCCGTCAGGCGCTTGTTTTCCGGGAAGACGAAGATCGCGATCAGGTTGCCGATGACCGAGACGCCGACCGCCAGATAGCACAGTCCCAGTTCCAGCTGCAGGTTGTACATGTGCTGAGCGACGGTGATCGCCGTCAGCTGGCCCACGATCGCGACCCAGCGCAACAGGATCAGCGTGCGCAGGCGGATCCAGGTGCTGCGTTCCTCTGCGCCGAAAAGCCCGATGTTGGAATCGCTCATGGAATGCCTATCTGGGTTGCGCGCGCCGTCACAATTGATATGCGCGCTTCATCGACCGATCAACAGCACCGCCAGCAAGGATGCCCGTCCCGCCATGACCCGCCTTTTCGCCATCATCGCCGTTGTCCTGGCTGCGGCCGTCCTGGCTGGCACGTGGTTCCTGTCGCGCACGCACTCCGCCGACGACCGGTTCGCCCAGTGCCGCGCCGGCGCCATCGCCGGTGACGCCCAGATCGGCGGCCCGTTCGAACTGGTGAACGCACAAGGCGAAACCGTCACCGATGCGGATGTCATCACCGAACCGTCCATCCTGTATTTCGGCTATACCTTCTGTCCCGATGTCTGTCCCCTGGACACGGCGCGCAATGCCGACGCGGTCGATCTTCTGGCCGCGCGCGGCTACAGCGTCACGCCGATCTTCATCAGCGTGGACCCGGCGCGGGACACACCGAAGGTCGTCGGCGATTTCGCCGCGAACCTGCACGAGAAGATGATCGGACTGACCGGATCGCCCGAGCAGGTCGCCGCGGCCAGCAAGGCCTACAAGACCTATTACAGGGCGCAGCCCGCGACGGATGACTACTATCTCGTCGACCATTCCACCTTCAGCTACCTGGTTCTGCCCGGCCATGGCTTTGTCGAGTTCTTCCGCCGCGACACCACGGCCGAGCAGATCGCCGACATCGCAGCCTGCTTCATCGACAATGCCTGATTGTTAAGCAAAAAATTGACGTTTGAGCTTTGCGGGATAATATCCCCGCAAAAGCCGCGAACGGAGACAGCATGGCCGAGCCAGCCGCGCAAGACATTGGCCCAGACAGATCTCTTTTGCTGGTCGATGATGACGAACCCTTCCTGAAGCGCCTGGCGAAGGCCATGGAGAAGCGCGGCTTCGAGATCGAGATGGCCTCGACCGTCGCTGCCGGTCGCGCCATCGCGACCGCCCGGCCCCCCGCCTACGCCGTGGTGGACCTGCGGCTGGAAGACGGAAACGGCCTCGACGTGGTCGAGGTCCTGCGGGAAAAACGCCCGGACAGCCGCGTGGTCGTTCTGACCGGTTACGGCGCGATCGCGACCGCGGTCGCGGCGGTGAAGATCGGGGCGACGGATTACCTGTCCAAGCCCGCGGATGCGACCGACATCACCAATGCGCTGCTGTCGAACGGCGATGCCCTGCCGCCTCCGCCCGAGAACCCGATGAGCGCGGATCGCGTGCGGTGGGAACACATCCAGCGCGTCTATGAACTCTGCGACCGCAACGTCAGCGAAACGGCGCGGCGTCTGAACATGCACCGCCGGACCCTGCAACGCATCCTGGCCAAGCGCAGCCCCCGTTAGGGCGTGCTACAGCGCATGGCGCTTGATGACGCGCGGGGCGACCGGCGCGTCGTCCCAGTGCCGCCAGTCCTCGAACCCCCGGCTCTGGTAATAGGCGAGGCCACCGGCATTGTCCTGCCGGATCACGGCGGCGATGAAGCGGTATCCCAGGTCGCGCGCGGCGGCGCGCGTGGCCTCGAACAGGGACGATCCCACGCCCAGACCCTGCTGGTCCAGGGCCACGAGGGTTGCGATGTCGCACGTGTCTTCGGGCAGGTCCTCGTGCGGCTCGATCCACTGGAAGCCCTGCACGCGCCCCTGGTCATCCTCGGCCACATGCCAGGCCGACCTTGCGGGAGCGCGCGCCATCCAGCTTGCCAGGTCGTCGCGCGTCACGGGGGCGACGATGGCCGTGGTGCCGCCCTTGGCGATCACCGCCCCCAGCAGATCGGCCATTCCGCCCAGATGCAGCCGCCCGGCCCGGGTGACGCGGATCATCCGATCAGCGCCAGCAATTGGGCATGGCGCGCGGCATAGGCGGCCCGCGTCTCGAGCGGAGGGCGCAGAAGAATGGAGAATTGCCCGATCAGAGCCTGATCCTGCTGACCGAAATAGCGATCCGCCTCGGGAATCGAGAAGCCTGCGATCTGGGTCGCCTCGAGCCATGCGCTGATCCGGTCGGCGGCCTTGATCTGACGCTTGATCTTGGCGGGAAGGATGGCGGGCAGTCCGAAGCGCAGATGAATCGCGGCTGTCAGGCGTTCGTCAAGGGTTCCATAGCCGGGACCGACCGCCGCCTTCACCGGCGATATCATGTCGCCGATCACGTATTCCGGTGCGTCATGGAGCAGCGCCGCCAGACGCCATTTCGGCGATGTATCAGGCCCTAAGCGAGCGAAAATCTCCTCGACCAGCAGGGAGTGCTCGGCGACCGAATAGGCGAAATCGCCCCTGGTCTGGCCGTTCCAGCGCGCAACGAAGGCCAGGCCATGGGCGATGTCCTCGATCTCGACATCGACCGGCGTGGGATCCAGCAGATCGAGGCGGCGTCCCGAAAGCATGCGTTGCCAGGCGCGGGCGGGTTTGGGCAAGACCGTGTCCTTCATGTGCGTGCGGATCGCATGATCCGGGCTGTCGGCGCAGTCTGGAACGGCTTGCGCCGCAGATAAAGCCCCAAGGTCGGTCCCGCTCACCGCCCCCGCAGGGATTGTCCTCGCGGAAAAAAGGGGCTGTGTCCGGCTCCGGCATTGTTCCTCAAGGTTGCGAGTGCTATCTGCACCCGCAAATGGATTGAGCAAGGAAGCCACGCATGGCCCAGGACTATATCGTGAAGGACATCGCGCTTGCGGAATACGGCCGCAAGGAACTTGATATCGCGGAAACCGAAATGCCGGGCCTGATGGCCCTGCGCGAGGAATTCGGCACCTCGAAGCCGTTGAAAGGTGCGCGGATCGCCGGATCGCTGCACATGACGATCCAGACCGCCGTCCTGATCGAGACGCTGGTGGAACTGGGCGCCGAAGTGCGCTGGGCGTCCTGCAACATCTTCTCGACCCAGGACCATGCGGCGGCCGCGATCGCCAAGTCGGGAACGCCCGTCTTCGCGATCAAGGGTGAGACGCTCGAGGATTACTGGGCCTATACGGACAAGATCTTCCAGTTCAAGGAGGGCACCGCCAACATGATCCTGGACGATGGCGGCGATGCGACGATGTACGTCCTGATCGGCGCCCGCGTCGAGGAAGGCGAGGATCACCTGATCGCCGTTCCGACCAGCGAGGAGGAGGAATACCTCTTCGCCCAGATCCGCAAGCGGATGGCGGAAACGCCGGGCTGGTTCGTCAAGCAGCGCCACGCGATCCGGGGCGTCTCGGAAGAGACCACGACCGGGGTGCACCGTCTCTACAAGATGATGGAAAAGGGCCACCTGCCCTTCCCCGCGATCAACGTGAACGACAGCGTCACCAAGTCGAAGTTCGACAACAAGTATGGCTGCAAGGAATCACTGGTCGACGGTATCCGTCG
>SBFT01000059.1 GCA_006227805.1 Paracoccaceae bacterium | reverse complement strand
GCCGACGCGCCGCGCGGCGTCGCGCCCGAACTCGACCGCGTCGACGAATTCGCGGGCCGCTTCCCCGGCTGGGCCGAAGCCCTGGCGCTGGCGCATCGCCGCATCGCGGCACTCGAGCGCACGATCGAGACGCTGTCCGACCGGCTGGCCCATGATCCCCATCTGGCCGCGGCGATGCACGAGGTGCTGTCGACCGCGACGGCAATCCGCTCGACCGCGGCGATCCTGGCCGAGACCGGCGAGATCGAGCCCGAATGGCGCGACCGGTTCCACCGCAACCTCAACGAGGACAGCCGCCGCCTGGCCGAAAGCAGCCGGGCGCTGGTCGCCTATCTGGGCGAGACCGAGGCCCGCGAGGACGGGCGCGCCGCGCCGCAGGACGAGGTCGAGACCTTCCTCTCCGCCCATGGTCATCACTTTGCCGGGCTCGAGGACGGCACCTCGGATCCCGGGGCGCTGGTGCGCGCGGCCCCGGGCCTGACGACCGACGCCGCGCGGGATCTGGCGCGGCGGGTGCTGACGCAATACGCCTCGGATGCAAGGTCCATGCCGATGGGGCAGATGCGCGAGGGTCTGGCGCGCCATGGTCTCGACGTGCCGACGCTGGTCGCCGAGTTGCGTCAGCCCTGGCAGGCGGTCTTCCGGCGACTGGCCGCGATGCCGCAGGACGTGGTCGGCGCGCCGGTGGGGCTGGTGATCTGCGACGCCTCGGGAAGCCTCCTCTTCCGCAAGCCCGTCGCCGGCTTCACGCTGCCGCGCTTCGGCGAGGGCTGTCCGCTCTGGCCGCTCTTCTCGGCGCTGGCGCGGCCGCTCTCGCCGATCCGCAGGCGCGTCGAACAGGTGGGGCGGCTTTCGGCGCAGTTCGACTGTTTCGCCATCGCCCATCCGCTGACCGCGCCGGGCATCGACCGGGACCCGGTCTACCTGTCGACGATGCTGATGCTGCCCGCGGCCCGCGCCCAGGCGGACGCCCAGCCGGTCGGCGCGACCTGCCGGGTCTGCCTGCGCGCCGGGTGCGAGGCGCGACGCGAACCGTCGGTCCTGATCGAAGGGTTTTGACAGGTCAACACAAACGCGGGATAGTCCGGCATCGGCCACAACGAAAGACGGTTCCGGGCAGGAGGAAGCCCCGGGGCCGAGAAGACCGGCCGTCACAGGGGGGAGAGTGAACCGGCATGACCCGGACGGTTCTGCTGATCGAGGACGAACCCAACATCATCGAGGCGATCCGCTTCCTGCTGACGCGCGAGGGCTGGCAGGTCGAAACCCATTCCAACGGGGCGGACGCGGTCGAGACCGTGCTGAAGTTCCTGCCCGATCTTCTGATCCTCGACCTGATGCTGCCCGGTCGGTCGGGGCTCGAGATCCTTCAGGACCTGCGCGACCACGGCGCGACCCGGTCGCTGCCGGTCCTGATGCTGACCGCGCGCGGCCATAGCCGCGACCGCGAGATGGCCGAACGCGCGGGCGTCAGCCGCTTCATGACCAAGCCCTTCTCGAACCACGAGGTTCTGGGCGCCATCCGCGACCTTCTGGCCGAGACCCACCGGCCATGAGCACCCGCCGCCCCAACATCTTCCTGGAACGCGAGACCTATCGCCGCCGCCGCGTGCTGGATGCCGCGCGCCTGCTGCCGGTGCTGGGGGCGGCCTTGCTGGCGCTGCCCCTGCTCTGGCCGCAGCAGGGCGAGGCCGGGGCGCTGCCGATGTCGCTGGTGACGATCTACTATTTCACCGTCTGGGCGCTGCTGATCCTCTGCGTCTTCATCTTCGGGCGCACCACGCGCAAATGGGACGCAGGCGCCGAACCGCGCCCCCCGCGCGCGGCCCCTCAGCCGGGCGATCCCAGGGGGCGCTGATGGACGCGCTCAGCATTCTGGTCGCGGTCTGCCTGGCCTATGTGATCGTGCTGTTCGCGGTGGCCTTCCTGGCCGAACAGATGGCCGGGCAGGGGCGCGGGCAATGGCTGCGGTCTCCGCTGATCTACACCTTGTCGCTGTCGATCTACTGCACGGGCTGGACGTTCTACGGCGCGGTCGGCTACGCCGCGCGCTCGGGGCTCGAATTCATCACGATCTACCTCGGCCCGACGCTGGTGATGATCGGGTGGTGGTGGGGGCTGCGCAAGCTGGTGCGCATCGGGCGCAGCCAGCGCGTCACCTCGATCGCCGACCTTCTGGCGTCGCGCTATGGCAAGTCGAACCTTCTGGCGATCGGCGTGACGATCCTGGCGGTGATCAGCGTGACGCCCTACATCGCGCTGCAACTCCAGTCGATCACGCTGTCCTTCTCGATCTTCGCGGATGCGGGCGCGTCCCATGGCGGCGGGGCCAATCCCGCGATGATGCCCCCCGACAACAGCGCCTTCCTGGTCGCGGTGGGCCTCGCGATCTTCGCGATCCTCTTCGGCACGCGCAACCTCGACGCCAATGAGCGCCACCACGGCGTCGTCACCGCGGTCGCCCTGGAAGCGGTGGTCAAGCTGGTGGCGCTGCTGGCGGTGGGCATCTTCGTCGTCTGGGGCCTGGGCGGGGGCCTGTCCGAGACGCTGGCCCGCGTCGACGCCTCCGAGATCGGCACCTGGCAGGTCCATGGCGGGCGCTGGACCGCGATCACGCTTCTGGCGGCGGCGGCGGTGGTCTGCCTGCCGCGGATGTTCCAGGTGATGGTGGTCGAGAACGACGACGAACGCCATCTGCGCACCGCCGCCTGGGCCTTTCCGCTCTACCTCCTGCTCATGAGCCTCTTCGTCGTGCCGATCGCGGTGGTCGGTCTCGACCTGCTGCCCGACGGGTCGAACCCGGATCTCTTCGTGCTCAGCCTGCCCTTGATGGCGGGCGAGGACGGGTTGGCGATGCTGGCCTTCCTGGGCGGCTTTTCCTCGGCGACATCCATGGTGATCGTGGCCGCGATGGCGCTGTCGATCATGGTGTCGAACCACCTCGTCATGCCGCTTTACCTCTCGACCAAGTGGGGCAAGGGGGCGATGGCTGCGGGCGACGTGCGCCATGTCGTCCTGCTGGTGCGGCGGGTCTCGATCGGCGTGATCATGGCCCTGGGCTATTTCTACTTTGACCTGTCGGGGGACGGCACGGCGCTGGCGGCGATCGGGCTGATCGCCTTCGCGGGGATCGCCCAGATCCTGCCTGCGCTGGTGGGCGGGCTGTTCTGGCGCGGCGCCACGCGGATCGGCGCCCTGTCGGGGCTGAGCGTGGGGTTCGCGCTCTGGGTCTATACCTCGCTCCTGCCGGGGATCGGGCCGCAGGGGCTGATCCCGGCCGGCATCATGGAGAATGGCCTTCTGGGCCTCGCCTGGCTGAAGCCCCATGCGCTCTTCGGGATCGAGGGGATGGATCCCATCGTGCACACGGTGCTGTGGAGCCTTCTGCTGAATACGGCCGCCTTCATCGCGATGTCGCTGCTCAGCTTTCCCAGTCCGCTGGAACGGTTGCAGGGCGCACAGTTCGTGCATGTGTTCGACCGTTCGGTCGGTCCGCGCGGCTGGACCGGATCGCTGGCCCAGAGCGAGGACCTGGTGATCATGGCCCAGCGCATCCTGGGCCCGGATCGCGCCCAGGCGCTGTTCCAGCGCGAAGCGCGCCGCCAGGGCGCGCGCGGCAACCTGCCCGAGCCGACGCCGGAATTCCTGGACCGGCTGGAACGCGAACTCAGCGGCTCGATCGGCACGGCGACGGCCCATGCGATGATCGTCCAGATCGTGGGCGGCGAGACGGTCTCGGTCGAGGATCTGATGGCGGTGGCCGACGAATCGGCGCAGCTTCTCGAATATTCGACCCAGCTCGAGACCAAGTCGGCCGAACTGACGCGCACCGCCGCGCAACTGCGCGAGGCCAACGACAAGCTGACGCAGATTTCGCTGCAGAAGGACAGTTTCCTCAGCCAGGTCAGCCATGAATTGCGCACGCCCATGACCTCGATCCGTGCCTTTTCCGAGATCCTGCGCGACACCGAGCGGCTGGGCGAGGAGGAGAAGAGCCGCTATGCCGGCATCATCCATGCCGAAGCGATCCGTCTGACGCGGCTTCTCGATGACCTGCTCGATCTCAGCGTGCTGGAAAACGGCCAGGTCAGCCTGAACCGGCGCAGCGCCAGCCTGTCCGAGGTGCTGGACCGCGCAGTGGCCTCGGCGCTGGCGGGGGCCGAGCGTCCGATCCGGGTGGACCGGAGGCCGCGCGAAGAGGCGGTCGAGATCCACACCGATCTCGACCGGCTGGCGCAGGTCTTCATCAACCTGATCGGGAATGCACAGAAATACTGCGTGTCGGACGCGCCGCGGCTGACGATCCGGGTCCGCGGCATGGGCGACCGCCTGGCGGTGGATTTCGTGGACAACGGAACCGGCGTGCCGCGCGAGGCGCGCGCGCTGGTCTTCGAGAAGTTCGCGCGCGTCGGCGGCGACAAGGCGGGCGGTGCCGGCCTGGGCCTGGCGATCTGCCGCGAGATCATGGACCGCCTGGGCGGGGACATCACCTATCTGGACGGTCATCAGGGCGGCGCCTTCCGGGTCCTTCTGCCCGCACAACAGGCCATGGCGGCACAATAGGCGCAGCGCCGTTCAGACATTCGTAACCCGTTTCCGGCTAACTGGACATGTGCCGATCCGGGCCTGCCCTGCAGCGCCTGCCGGTCGGCCATTTCGGGTGATCTGGGGATGACGAAGCGTGACGTCCATCTTGCGGCGCAAACTCTCGGACGGGCAGGATCGCGCCGCGACGCGCGAGATGACCGCGCTGCGGTCCCTGCGGCTGGCCATTCCGCGCGTGGGCGAGGACATGATGGGACTGGCGCTGGGCGTGATCGCCGCACGTCAGGCGCGTCATGCCGGAGACGCTCTGGCGGACGCGCTCGAGGGCGAGCCTCTGCTGGTGATCCTCGATTGCGCCGGCAGGCCCGCCGGCGCCGCGACGCTGGATTCGCGCCTCGTCACCGCGCTGATCCAGCAGCAGACGATGGGCACCGTTTCGGATCGTGCGCCGGAGGAGCGGGTCTTCACCGACACCGACGCCGCCCTCTGCGCCCCCCTGACCGAGGAGATCCTGCGCCGCGCCGCCGAGATGGCGCAGCAGCCTGCCGACCGTGACTGTCTTTCGGGGGTCCGGTTCGGTGCCCGCGCCGAAGGCAGGCGGAGCCTTCTTCTGGCGCTCAGGGGCGACAGGTATCGGGTGTTCCGGCTGACGCTGGACATCGCCCAGGGCCGTCAGCAGGGCGATCTCGCGCTGATCCTGCCCGAGGACGATCACGGGCCGGGCGAGCGCGCGGCGACGGATCGGGTGGTCACGGATGCGGGCCAGAGCCCGTTCCTGAACGTGACGGCCGAGCTGACGGCGGTGCTGGCGCGGCTGCGCGTGCCGCTGAACCGGCTGACCGGCCTGCAGGTCGGGGATGTGCTGCCCATCCCGCGCGAGCGGATGGACGAGACCGGCCTCGTCTCGGTCTCGGGCCGTGTCGTGGCGCGCGGTCGGCTGGGCCAGATGAACGGGTCGCGCGCCGTGCGCCTGATGGCGCCGCAGCCGGTCCCCCTGGCCGCCGCACCCGCGCGCGATGCCCGGTTCCAGCCGCTGGCGCAGGGCGAGATGCCGTCCATGCCCCGACCCGCGGTCGGGATGCCCGGGGCCGGACCCCTGCCGATCGACCTGCCGGGCGCGAACGCCTTCGCGGGCGAGGCCGACGATCTCGAGGCGCTGTCGCGGATGTCGCCGGACGAGGCCGCGCAGGAAATCAAGCAGCTCGCGGGTCTGGAAGGTCTGGACGGGCTCGATGCGCTGGACATGGGCGGGATGGGCCAGCCGCTCGACCTAGCCGCCCTGGGCCTCGATCCGGGCGAGGGCGGCGCCGGCTAGCCGACCGCCGACGCCGCGGGTGCCGTCTCAGCGTGCCTGGGCCGCTGCCAGGTCCAGGGTCGGGCGCAGGTTGTCGAGCATGTAGCCCGCATTGCGCGCGGCGGTCAGGATGTCGTCCACCGGCCTGTGGCCCGCCTCGCCCAGCGCCCAGACGACCGACGACCGCGTGCCCGAGGCGCAATAGGCCAGGACCGGACCTTCCGACCCCGCGATCAGGTCGCGCTGGCGCGCCACGTTTTCGGGCGTCATGGTCTGGTGCGTCAGGGGCAGGGTCTCGAAGCGCAGGCCCGCGGCCTGCGCGGCCCGGGCCATTTCGGCGGCGTGAAGCCCCGGGGGCACCTCGGCGTCGGGCCGGTTGCAGATGATCGTGGTGAAACCCGCCGCCGCGATCGCGTCCATGTCCTCGGGCGCGATCTGGGGCGAGACGGAATAGCGGGGGGTCAGCTGTCGTGCATCCATGGCCGGAATTCCTACGCCGCCGCCACGCTTCTGTCCAGCCGCCGTCCGATGGCAGGGGCCGCGCCCATGCCGATCAGCATCGCGGCCAGGAACAGAAGGCCCTCGGCGCCGCCATAGCTGAGCGAGGCGATGGCCGGTCCCGGGCAGAGCCCCGCGAGGCCCCAGCCCATGCCGAACAGGACCGATCCGCCGATCAGGCGGCGGTCGAACACGGCCTCGGCCGGGGGCGGGAAGGCCGCGCCGGTCAGCGCGAACTTGCGCCGCCGCGTCACCGCCCAGGCCAGCGCCATCGGAATGATCGCGCCGCCCATCACGAAGGCCAGCGTCGGGTCCCAGTCGCCGAACAGGTCCAGCCAGCCCTGCACCTTGCGCGTGTCGGTCATGCCCGAGACGAACAGCCCCGCGCCGAACAGTGCACCGGCCAGAAGCGAAATCACATGGCGCATCAGATCACCCCCAGAAGATGGCGGAACAAAAGGACCGAGGCGCCCCCGGCCAGGATGTAGATCATCGTCGCCACGATCCCCCGCGGCGACAGCCGCGAGATGCCGCAGACGCCGTGGCCCGAGGTGCAGCCATTGGCGATGCGCGTGCC
>SBFT01000417.1 GCA_006227805.1 Paracoccaceae bacterium | reverse complement strand
CTTTTCACCATCACCGTCTCGGGGGCGGGCGCCCTGCCCGCATCGGACGTCTTCTCGATCCGCTTCGACGGCGCCAATCCCCTCACCATCTCGACCAACCGCCACGTGGTGACAGGCGACGCCCTGACCGTCACCGATACCGGTTTCGGAAACGTCCTGAACGGATTGCAGTTCAACGACACCGCCACCGCCCTGATCGGCGGCCTGGCGATCCCCTTCCCGCTGGCGGGGGCGGAGGAGCCGGTGCGGAAATTCCGCGCCTGCGCCGTCGTCCCCTCGGCCTAGGAGGCAGGGCGCTCGGCCCAGCCCGCGAAGATCTTCTCCAGCAGGACCACGACGTAATAGAGGATGATCCCCAGGATCGCCAAGGCCACCAGGACCGCGAACATCAGGGGATAATCCGAATTCGTCTTGCCGCTGTCGAACAGCGCGCCCAGACCCCGGCCATGGGGGCTGACGATCTCCATCAGGTTCGTGCCGATGAAGGCCAGCGTGACGGACACTTTCAGCGCCCCGAAGAACTCGGGCAAGGTCTTGGGCAGCGCGATCTTCCAGAAGATCGTGGCCCGGCTGGCGCCCAGAGACCGCAGGATGTCGCGGTATTCGGGCTCGAGCGTCGACAACCCGATGGAAACCGACACCGCGATCGGAAAGAACGAGATCATGAAGGCCATGAGGATCGTGTTGAAATCGTGCTGGCCCACGAACATCAGCGCGATGATCGGCACCACCGTCGCCTTGGGGATCGCGTTGAACCCCACCAGAAGCGGGTAGAGCGCGTCGCGCATCACCCGCGACAGCCCCATGATCATGCCCAGGAACACGCCGAAGGCCACCGCCAGCAACAGCCCCACCACCGTGCGCCACAGCGTGTCCCAGCCCATGGTGAAGAACAGGTCGCGGAAGCGCCAGAAGGCGGGCCACAGGTCGGACGGAGAGGCCATCTTGAAGTTCGGCCAGCCATTGACCCAGACCAGCCATTCCCAGAAGGCCAGGAAGATCGCGCAGGCGATCAGCGGAACGCCGACCCCGCGCCAGGTCATTGCGCGGCCCTGCGGGTCGTGGCGGGCAATTCGCGCCCCTGGGCGATGGCGATCTGGTGGCGCAGCACGTTCAGCATCTCGGCGGCTTCCGGGGTATAGAGGTGGTCGATGTCGCGCGCACCCTTCACCGCGACGTCGAGGACATATTGCGTGCGCGCCGGGCGGCCCGACAGCACGACGACCTCGTCCGCCAGGAAGATGGATTCGCGCAGGTCATGGGTGATCAGGACCCCGGTGAAGGGTTCCTCGGCCTTCAGTGCGTGCATGATCTGCCAGAGATCCTCGCGCGTGAAGGCATCCAGCGCCCCGAAGGGTTCGTCCAGGATCAGGACCTCGGGCTGGTGGATCAGCGCCCGGCAGAGCGACGCGCGCTGGCGCATGCCCCCCGACAGTTCGGACGGGCGCTTGTCCTCGAACCCCGACAGGCCGACGAGGTTCAGGAGGTGGCGCGCGCGCTCCTCGGCCTGTTTCTTCGTCAGTTTCGTCGGCACGATCTCCAGCGGCAGAAGGACATTCTTCAGGATGGTGCGCCATTCCAGAAGGACGGGGTTCTGGAAGGCCATGCCCACCGTCGCGCGGGGCGAGGTGACGCGCGCCCCGTGCAGCCAGACCTCGCCTTCATCGGGCGTCATCAGGCCGGCGATCAGGCGCGTCAGCGTGGACTTGCCGCAGCCCGAAGGACCGACGACCGCGACGAAGCCGCCTTCGGGCACCGACAGCTCCAGCCCGTCCAGCACGGGCAAGGGGCCGCTGGCGGTGCGGTAGGCATGACGCACGCCCTTGATTTCGATGAGATTGCCCATGTGTCCGCCGTCCGGCCCGAGGCATACGGCAGGCCGGGCCCGCCGCATGCCGATGCGATCAGTTCACCTTGAACCCGCCCGCGGGCAGGTAGGCGTCGGTGAAATAGAGCGACGCGTCCGTGGGGTTCTGGAACTGGTAGGTCTCGGCGATCTGGGCCAGCGCCGCGTCCATGCGCGCCGCGTCGATCCCGCCCATGCCGTTGGCCTTGACCCAGTCGGTCATGACGTTCTGGTCCAGCGCCATCTGCAGGCGTTCCTGTTCCAGAGCGGGATCGGCGGCCGGGTTGCGCTTGATCAGCGCCTCGATCCCGGCGGCGGGGTCGGCTGCGACATCCACCCAGCCCTTGGCGACCGCGCGCAGGAAGGCCTTCAGCGTCTCCTCGTTCTGGGCGGCCCATTCGGTGTTGACCAGGATCGCGTTGCCATAGAGTTGCAGGCCGTGATCGGCCATCAGGATGTTCGAGATGTCCTCGGCCGGCACGCCCAGACGCTTGAGGTTCAGGACCGACGAGAAGGAAAAGCCGGTGACGGCCGCGACCTTGCCTTCGGCCAGCATGGGCTCGCGCGTGGGAAAGCCGACGGGCTCGACCGTGATCGCGCTGACATCGAGGCCGTTGGCCGACGCGAAGGCGGGGAACTGCGCCCAGGCGCCGTCGGGGGGCGGTGCGCCCAGAACCTTGCCTTCCAGGTCTTTCGGGGCCTCGACGCCCAGCGACTTGCGCCCGACGATCGCGAAGGCGGGCTTGTCGTAGATCATCATCACGGCGGTGACGGGCGCGCCGGGGTTCTGGTCGAGGAACTTGATGACGGAATTGATGTCGCCGAACCCGATCGGGAAGGCGCCTGTGGCGATCTTCGGGATCGTCTCGACCGATCCGGACCCGGCCTCGATCGTCACTTCCAGCCCCTCGGCCGCGAAATGACCATTGTCGATGGCGGCGAAATAGGCTGCGGACGGGCCTTCGAACTTCCAGTCCAGGGCGAAGGACAACTGGGTCTGGGCGGCGGCGGCGGTCGCGGCGAAGACGGCTGCGGCCAGGGTGACGGCGCGGTGGAACAAGGAGACCTCCTGTCGGTTCATGAACGCTCTGGAGCGCGTGTTTGACCTGCGGCGCATCGAGTGGAAACCGGCATGATGCCTTGGCGCCGCACAGAGCGTAGCACTGCCCGCGAATTCGGCAATAGCCCAGAGCGATGCCCACAAAACGGGCAATCGCCGCAGATCACCCCTGGAAACCCGAAGCCAGGATCACCGGCACGACGATATCCTCCTCGTCATCGAGGTGCCGGTTCAGCATCCTGGCGAACGCGTCCAGTCGCTCGGCGAAGGGGCCGGGCTCGCCCCCCTTCAGAACCGCGTTGGCGGCCTCGGCCATCGCGTGCAGATGGCCGTCCATGGCGTGGTGATCGCGGTCGAGCAGCGCAAAGCCCTGTTCCGCCCGCCGGTCGATCCTGACCAGACGCGGGAAGTAGTGATGATCCTCGATCCCGTGATGACCGTGCAATTCGTTCAGCAACGTCCCCGCAAAGCGCGACAGCCGCGGCGCATATCGGCCGTGGTCCATCCGGCGGTCGGACAGGGCCTGCACGTCCTCCGTCAGGATCGTGACCAACTGCCGGAACATCATGTGACGTTCCATCCAGAATTGGACGAGGCCGTTGAAATTGCGATGGGTCTGCCAGCCGGTCCGCGGATATTCCTGCACCAGGACGCGCAGCGCCTCGGGCAGACCGGTCCGGGTGTCGAGCGAAAACTTGTCCATGTCCGCCAGCTAGCCCGTGGCGCGCCCACGGGCAAGCCGGGTTCAGTCGAATTCGATCAGCTGCGCGGAAAGATCGACATGCAGGCGCCGCACATCCTGCAACACTTCGCCCAGCCGCGCGATCTGGCCGCGCAGCGCATGGCGCGTCGCCCCTTCGCCCGCGCTCCGGACACGGGGATCGTCCCGGCGGCGGATCATCGCGTCATGCAGGCCGCGCAGGTGCCGGTCCGCGGCGGCAATGCGGTTGAGCAATTCGGCCAGCGCCGCCTGTTCCGCCCGCAGCAGGGCTTCGGGAAGGCCGGGGGCGCTGCGAATGACCGCCATCCGCGCCTCGGCCTCGGACTTGCGGCGGGCCAGGTGATCGACCTTCGCCCGGACCCGCGCGATTCGGGCCTGCATCCTGTCGGCCCTGCGCGCGCGGCTGCGCGGCGCGAACAGGACATCCAGACGGCTGATCCGGAGCAGAAGCACAAGCTTCGAAGCGACGCCCTGACCGAACCGACGCCACCCCGAAGGAATCAGCGGCGGATCAATCGACATCGGCAGGGAAGCGGTGGGACGGGTGGACATCTGCAAGCGTTCTCGAAACCATGAAAATTCGTTACGCGCTCCTTGGGTAAAGCTTTTTTTGAGCGCAACTTGGAGTTGCAGGCTATTCGGGAAATCTGTCGCAAATTTGACGAGATTTGCAAGCCCGGCAAAAAACTTTCATCGGCTCGCGTCGATCTCGTTGGCGATCCGGGCGGCCCAGTCCCCGATCACCGGAATGAAGTCGATCTGACCCAGCGACCAGACCACGACCGACAGCAAGGCCGAGGCCCCGACGACGGTTCCCAGACCGAAGGCCAGGCCCCTGCCGAAATTCAGGAGCAGGATGCGCGGAACCGAATTGTGCAGCCGCACCATGCGATGCCCGTTCAACTTTTCCACTTCCATCCGCAAGGCGTGCAACTCGTCCCTGGGTGCGTCGTCCATCCCGCTCTCCCTGTGCTGACGATGGCGTGCTTACGCGATCTGCCGCGCAAGGGCAAAGCCTTGACCGGGCCCCGCCGGCGCCCGCGCCGGCAAATCGCGCCTCAGAACAGCGTCTGACCCTCGATCAGATCCGCGATCGGTTCGAAATAGGTCCCCTCCCGGCCCGAGGCGCGCCGGATGTTCCCGGCCGCATCCTCGATCAGTCTGCGGGTCGCAGCGGTCAGCGACGGGATGGCCGAAGCGGACACGGCGGTCCGCCGGGCGCCGTCGTGGCGGATGCTGGCGGCATCGGGGTCCCGGAAATCCTGCACCCATTGGCCCAGGTTCCGGCTGATGCGGGTCAGGGCGATCTCGACTTCCCAATAGGCGGCATTGCTCGACACCCGGCGGGCGGCCGCGCGCGTCG
Organism: Paracoccaceae bacterium; assembly: GCA_006227805.1. Taxonomy (GTDB): domain Bacteria; phylum Pseudomonadota; class Alphaproteobacteria; order Rhodobacterales; family Rhodobacteraceae; genus JAGYKE01. The sequence goes on along the minus strand of SBFT01000417.1, from coordinate 12,468 downwards.
TTTCCCGGAAGCAATCGAAGCGATAGGCGATATCCAGCTCGCCGCACGAGGCCAGTCCCTCGGCCAGGACTTCGGTGACCAGGGTGGTCTGGCGATCGCTGAGACCCGCGCCGTCGAACCCCTGCGCCGGGGCAGGCACGGGCGCAAGCGCGAACCAGGCCAGAAGTGCGACGAGCCGTCTCATCTCAGGACATGCACCGCGCATTTTGCATGGCGCACCACCTGCGACGCGGTCGAGCCCAGCAGCAGGTCCTGCATTCCGGGCTTGTGCGAAGCGATGACGATCAGGTCCGCGCCCGATTTCTCTGCGTAATCCAGAATGGTCCGGCCGGAATGGCCTTCGACCAAGACCGCTCTCGCGCCCGGCACGCCGCTGGCGATACCGGACAGCTCGGCCTGAAGCGCCTTCTTGGCTTCGGCCCGATAGCCCGCGGGCAGGTAGGACACCGCATAGCCTGGAATCTGTTCGATCACGTGCAGCAGCGTGATCTCGGCGTCACCATCCGCCAGACGGCGGGCGATCGTGATCGCGGGCGCCGGGTCATGTTCGTCGTCAAAGGCGATCGGAACCAGGACTTTCTTGTACATCGAAGTCTCCCCCTAAATCGGATGCAATCCATGATCGTATATTCACGATCGCATGTATCCGGGGAGAAAACCTTGATCCATGTCACGAAAGGCGGGCTACCAATGCCGCGTGCCCGGCCCGCCCTTGATGTCGCCCTCCAGGTTCGGTGTCACCCAGCCTCCGTAGAAGTCTCCGGGCTGCGGCAGGACCTTCACGCCGCCCACATGGCAGACGGTCATCTTGCCCGCATAGAAGGCGACATGGCCCGCCAGCGCGGCGAAGCGCCCCGAGGGATCGGGATAGGACCACGCCGCCTTCGGCACGCGGATCCCGCCGAGGACGACATCGAAATGGCGCGCGACGCCCTTCCACTCGCAGAAACTGTCTGCATGGGCCGGCAAAAGCTGTGCCAGCACATCCCCGGGCGGGAAGTAGTAGGTCGGGGCATGGTGGGTTTCCAGCACGCGCAGGCCCCGCGAGGTGTCGGCCACCAGCGCCCCCTCCAGCATGACCGTCAGGCGTTGCGGCACGGGCTCCATCGCGGGTGGCCGCGGATAGGTCTGCACGTTCTCGCGCGGAAGGGGCGTGTCCTGCATGACGGCCCTAGAAGTCGAACAATTCACCCAGGAAGCTGCCGCGCGACTTGCGCTTGCGGTCATCGCGATGGTCGCCGCCGCGATAGCCGTCGTCGCGGCCGCGCGGAGCGGCCGCAGGCGGGGCCATGTCCGACAGGCTGCGGTCGATGATCTTGTCCAGTTCGCCCCGGTCCAGCCAGACCCCGCGACATTTCGGGCAATAATCGATCTCGACGCCGCTGCGGTCGGCGATGACAAGGGACGTTCCGTCAATGGGGCATTGCATGGCTGACTCTCTACCTGGTTGATCCGACCCTTCAGGTAAGCGCCATCGCCCGTCATTCAACCGGTGGGCCCCGCGATCAGTCGAAACTTGCCACCACGTCGTACATCACCGGCTCGAACCCGCGGCAGAGCGCGTTCAACCTGCGGTTTCTCTCGCGCATCTCGTCGCTGCGCAGCATCGCCTGGAAATCCTCGCGCCGGTTCCATTGCGAATAATTGGCGACCCGGGTCTGGGCGTCGTTGACATGCAGCGCCGCCGCGATGAACCCCGGCTGCCGGCTGATGAAGGCGTCATAGGCGTCGCGCAATTCGTCCAGCAGGTCCTGGCAGGTGCCGGGCGTCACGTCGAACGTGGTGATGACGGTCTGCAAGGCTGCGTCTTGCGTGATCCTTGGCATGGAACTTCCCCCCTTTCGTCTGGAGGGGCAGTCTATCACAGCGCGGCCAGTTTCGTCTCGATCTCGGCGACGAGGGCCGCGACTTCGGCATGGGCGGGGCCCTTCGGCGCCTCGATCGCCGCGCGGCCCCCGCCCAGGGTTTCGGCATAGACCACGCGATTTGCCATCTGCGACCGGGCGAGGTCGCTGCCCATCTCGGCGATCTTGCCCGCGATGTCCGCGGCCAGACGCGTGCCGGGACGCCCCCGTGTCAGCACGATCATCGCGGGCACGCTTTCGCGGTTGGCCAGATACATCACAACCTCGACCGCCCAGAGATCCAGGTGCGACGTCGCCACCGGCACCAGCACCAGGTCGGCCGCGCGCAGGGCTGGGCGCAGATCGCTGTCGGCCTTGGGCGGCGTGTCGACGATCACGATGTCGAAGCGCTCGGCCAGCTTGCGGCATTCATAGGTCACGCCCCAGGCCGAGGCCGTCGAGAACTCGATCCCGCCCGCATCGCCATCCTCGATCCGGGTCATGAACCAGCGTCCCGCGCTGCCCTGCGGATCGGTGTCGATCAAGGCGACAGACTTGCCGGCACGCGCAAAGCCCACCGCCAGGTTGACCGCCAGCGTCGTCTTTCCCGCGCCGCCCTTCTGCTGGGCGATGGTGATCACGTGGCCCATTCCGATCCCCCGGTCTTCCGTGACTTCTGCGTTGCAGCATAATTTCTGCAAGCGCAATATGCACGTGGTGAATTCGCCGCGGCAAGCCTCGCTAAGGTTCTGTTAACCAGTATGAACGATTTCTGGGCGAATGCGCTGCGTTCTTGCCCTTTGCCTCTGCCTGCTCGGCCTTCCCCTGCCAGGTTGGGCGGGGCCCTGGCCGCGCGAGAAGGGGCAGACCTTCGTCGCGACAGGCGGCACCTATCGCTATGCCGCCGGGACAATGACGGTCTCGCAGGAGGTCGGGATCTATGCGGAATACGGGCTGGGGCAGCGGATCACGCTGGGCTTTGACGCGATGAACGACATGGCGGCCTACAGCCATGCGCGCCTTTTCGTGCGCCTGCCCCTGTCGGCGGACCGCAGGAGGCTCAAGCTGGCGCTGACGCTGGCGGTCGGCATGGCGCGTCAGGGTCTGGACTGGGCGCCCTCCGCAAGGGCAGATCTGTCTTTGGGCCGCGATCACGGGCTGGGACAGGGCGGCTGGTGGAGCCTGGCGCTCAGTCTCGAAGGCGGAAGCCTGCAACCCGAACCCCTGGCCAAGCTGGACGCCGATTTCGGGCTGAAACTGGGTCCGCGCCTCGACATGATCCTTCAGATGCAGGCATCCGGTCGGGGGGATGCGTCCCGCGACGTCCGGCTGGTGCCCGGCGTGATCTGGCGCATGACACCGGCCATGCGCCTCCATCTGGGAGTCGAGGCGCGCCGCGCGGACGAGGTCAGCTTCGGCCTGCGCGCCGCCCTCTGGCGCGAGTTCTGAGCCGGACTTGCCAGCATCCGCGCGCAGGGCTTAGCCTCTTTGCATGACCGACCCGATCCGCCCCACAGATGACGAGGCGCGCGCCCTGGCGCGCGGCCTTCTGCGCGATGCCCGCATCGCCAGCCTGGCCACGCTGGGCGGCGATGGCGCGCCCATGGTCACGCGGGTCGCGCTGGGCCTCGCGCCCGATGGCGCGCCGGTCACGCTTGTCTCGGACCTCTCGCAACACACCCGCGCCATGCGGGCCGATCCCCGCGTATCGCTTCTGGTGGGCGAAGCGGGCGGCAGGGGCGATCCGCTGACCCATCCCCGTCTGACCCTGCAGGCGCAGGCAGAACCCCTGCCCCGCGGCGGCACGGCCCATGCCGAACATGCGAAAGGGTGGCTGGAAAGCCACCCCAAGTCGCGTCTCTACATCGGCTTTGCGGATTTCGGCTTTGTCCGCTTCCGGGTCTCGGCCGCGTTCCTGAACGGCGGGTTCGGGCGGGCCTTCAACCTGACGCCCGCCGACCTGGGCCTCTGAGCGGTCAGGTATCGATCCGCACCGCCACCCGCACGTCGCCCCGATAGGGGCGGGACCAGCGCAGCTCGACGCGCCGGTTGTCGGTGCCGATCTGCCCGAAGGCGTTCGGACTGTCATAGCTGATGACGTTGCTTTCGTTACGCAGGTTCCCGGTCACGGTCACCGAATCCACCCGCCGCGACCACCCCTCGAAGGGCAGCCGCCCGCCAGTGTCGATGGTCCAGACCGCGCCATGCGAGGCTTGCGTGAAGTCCGTCCAGAGCGGGTTGGACACCTGGATCGAGACGTTGTGGTAGGAATTGCCGCGGAAATCGACATCCTTGAACCGCGACCGGTCGAGATCGGCGAACGAGGTATCCACCCGTTCCGCCCGGTCGATCGCGCCATTGGTCGACCGGAACTTGTTGCCGGTTATGCTGACCCCGTTCAGGAAATGTCCCGCGCCGTGCGGCCTGACGACGATGTAGCTGAACCAGGGCGCCACGTTGCCCGACAGGAACACGTTGTTGCAGATCGTCAGCGCCGCGAACGAGAAACCGGTTGTAAAGGCCGGTTCGGGATCCCATTCGTTGGTCCATTCGATGAAGCAGTTGTCGACGTAATTCCCGTCGATGATGGTGCTGTTGAAGGAACTGGTCAGCACGATCCCCGGTGTGCGCACGCCTTGCGCCACGTTGTCGCCCTGGAAGAAATGGTTGCCAAGGATCAGGTTGTTCGATCCGCCCAGCACCAGGAAGTGACGGAACCGCGTCGCCCGGTTGTCCCGGATCTTCAGGTCGTTGGCGCTGGCATTCATCACGATGCTGGTGCGCTGCGAGACGTTCAGCTGGTCCTCGTTCGACAGGAACTGGCAGCGGTCGACCAGCATGCCCTGGCAGCCCTCGCCGGACGAGGTGATGCCGCGATCCCTGGGGCGCGAGATGAAGCAGTCCCGCAGGTGGAAGATCAGGCCCGCGGGCGCCAGCATGATGCCGCTGGCCACACCCCGGCACTGAAGCTCGACATTGTCGATGTTGAACTTTCCCAGCGACGAGAACCCCGAGAAATCCAGCATGTAGCGGAACCGCCGGAAGGTGAAGGTCTGCGTTCCCGCCGCGTCGAAGAGGGGCACGTTCAGCGTGATCGTCTGCTGGCCCACGTTCTTCGAGCGCACATAGACCTCGCGCCCGACGCCGTTGCCTTCGACCAGCGCCCCCACGGGCACGTTCGCGACGTTCACGACGCCGGTCAGCGTGCGCGGGTTCGCGGGATTGTAGGTCGCCTGCGAGGTCACGACCTGCGTCTCCCAGTTGGCGGCGCCCTCGGCCTCGAACTGGCCGTTGCGGATCACGCGGCGGGTGTCGAAGCTGGTCCGGTTGGGAACGGCGGCCTGCATGTCGAGGGGCTCGGTCAGGCTGACGCTGCGCCCGCCCATGTCGAGGGAGTCGTGGTCCGCGTTGTTCAGCAGCGCCTGGAACGCCTTCTTGAAACCCGCCTCCTCGTTGCCGAAGGCGGCGATGTAGGTCGGCAGGTCGAAGGACTTGTTCAGGATCAGGATCCGCTCGGTCGGCATCGACAGCGTGCCTTCGAAGTCGACCGGGTTGTCGATGGTGACGTCCGTGTTCAGCCGGTAGGTGCCCGCCGGCACCAGGACGCGACGCCCCGCCGCGGCGGTGTCCGCCGCTTCGAAGGCGGCGCTGTCGTCGGTGGTGCCGTCCCCCACCGCGCCATAGTCGCGCACGTCGACCCAGCTCATGAGATTGCGCAGGAAGACCGAGGTGACATCCTCGATGACGATATCGTCGATGCGCAGGATGCCGCCGTTCGGCCCGGTCAGGTCCAGCCCGAAATGGCCGTAGAGCGCCGTGCGCCCCCAGGGCATGTCGACGCCCGGCCTTGTGCCGACGCCGACGATGGCCGCCACCTCGACCACCTCGCCATAGGTCGTCAGCGTCCGCGTCGGCCCCACCTGCACCACGCCCGCCACGTTCTGGCCACCCGCGCCACCCGCCCAGCCGGCAATGCGCACATTCGGCAGGTTGCCGGACACCGCCTTCACCCGCGCGCGCACCTGGAGGTAACAGCCCGGCAGGATCGGCGTCTGGCCGGTATGGCGGAGCCGCTGCGTCGATTGCGTCTTCAGGAGTTCGAGGCACCCGCCGAAATCCTGATCCGCCGCGACCAGCGCCGCGTTGGGATCGCCCGCATAGAGCGGCGAACCCGGCGTGCCGTCGCCGCTGGACCAGGCGTTCAGACCGTTGGCGAAGGCAGGCGGCATGAATTGCACGCCGTCGGTGATGGCCTTGTTCATCGCATTCCCTTTCCCGAAAGCGCAGGCCCGCGATAGGGCCCGGATCGGGCAAAGGGGTAAGCGGCGACGGTTAACGCCGCTTCAGGTCACCGTGACGCTGAAGCTGCAACGGGCGCGCTCAGGCGGTCGCGGGCGGCGCCTTCAACAGGCGCACGCCATTGATCCGCCAGGCGCCGTCCACTTCGATCATCTGGTATTCCAGAAAGTGCAGCGCGCCCTGCGCGTCGCGGATCTGGACGCGCTGGACCAGGTATCCACCCGCCTCGGCCAGATCCAGATAGGTGACTTCCGCGGGCCGCCAGACCATCGGATAGCCGCCCCGGACCATGCGCCCGAAATTGTCGGGCGTCTGGAACAGACGCCGGATGTTCGGGCTGGCATAGGTGAAGGCGCGTTCGAAATCGTCGGCCTTGAAGGCCTCGATCTGGGCGGTGATCGTGGCCTCGATCTCCTTTCCTTGCGCCAGGACAGCGCCGGCAAGGCCGATCATGACGGCAAGGCTCAGAAGGATCGCGCGCATGGTCTGCCCCTTTCGTGATGGCGTCAGGCAATGACCTAGCGGAAAGTCCCACCCCGGCAAGCCCGTGCCGCTCGCGCCGAGAACACCCCGAGGGGCGGGCAGCAGCCCCCGGCCCTCAGGCCAGTTCGCCCGCCAGCGCGCGGTCGATCAGCGCAATCGTCTCGGCAACGCCGTAAAGTGCTATGAAGCCGCCGAAGCGCGGACCCTGGCTTGCGCCCAGCAGCACTTCGTAAAGCGCCGTGAACCAGTCGCGCAGCGGATCGAAGCGGTCGCGGCCCACCGCGTAGACGACCGCCTGCAGCGCCTCGTCCTCGACCGGGCCGTCATAGGCGGCGAGTTGCGCGCGCAACTCCTCCAGCGCGGCGCGTTCGGCATCGGTCGGCGCGCGGAACGTCTTCGTGGGCTTCACGAAGTCATTGTAGTAGCGCACCGCAAAGCCCGCCGCCCGGTCCATGTCGGGATGGGTTTCGGCGCTGGCTTCGGGCGCATAGCGGCGGATGAAGCCCCAGAGCGTCTCCTTGTCTTCCGCACCCGCAACGCTCGCCAGGTTCAGAAGCATCGCAAACGGCACCAGCAGCGTGCTTTCCGGCACCTCTCCGCCATGGATGTGCCAGACCGGGTTGTTGAAGCGCTGCGCGGCATCCTGGTCGGGATAGGCGCGCAATTGCTGGTGGTATTCGTCCACCGCCTTCGGGATCACGTCCCACCACAGCCTCTTGGCCGTCTTGGGCTTCTGATACATGAAATAGGACAGCGACTCGGTCGAGGCATAGGTCAGCCATTCGTCGATCGACAGGCCATTGCCCTTGGATTTCGAGATCTTCTGACCGTTCTCGTCTAGGAACAGCTCATAGGTGAAATGCTCGGGCGCCTTCACGCCCAGGATTTCGCAGATCGCGTCGTAGATCGGCGTGTTGGTGGAGTGGTCCTTGCCATACATCTCGAAATCGACGCCCAGCGCCGCCCAGCGCGCGCCGAAATCGGGCTTCCACTGCAACTTGACGTTGCCGCCCGTGACCGGCAGCGTCCATTCGCGCCCCGTCTCGTCGTCGAAGGTGATGGTGCCGTCCTTCGCGTTCACTTCCTTCAGCGGCACGTAGAGAACGCGTCCCGTCTCGGGGTGGATCGGCAGGAAGATCGAATAGGTCTGCTGACGTTCGTCCCGCAGCGACTTCAGCATCACCTTCATGATCGCGTCATAGCGCTCGGCCGCGCGCAGCAGGATCTCGTCGAACTGGCCCGAACGATAGAATTCCGTCGCGCTGTAGAATTCGTAGTCGAAGCCGAACGTGTCGAGGAACCGCCGCAGCATCGCGTTGTTGTGGTGGCCGAAGCTCTCATGCGTGCCGAAGGGATCGGGCACGCTGGTCAGGGGCTTTTGCAGATGCTCGCGCAGCATCTCGGGGTTGGGCACGTTGTCTGGCACCTTGCGCATCCCGTCGAGATCGTCCGAGAAACAGATCAGCCGCGTCGGGATATCGCTGATCTCGTGAAAGGCGCGGCGGATCATCGTGGTGCGCGCCACCTCTCCGAACGTTCCGATATGGGGCAGGCCCGAAGGTCCGTATCCGGTCTCGAACAGGACGAACCCCTTTTCGGGCGGCGCCTTTTCATAGCGTTTCAGGACCCGGCGCGCTTCTTCAAAAGGCCAGGCTTTCGAGGCGAGTGCGGCATCGCGCAGGTCCGACATGGGTATTCTCCGGGATCGCTGCCGCCCGTCGCGCGCGGCAATCCGCCGCTTCCTATTGTGCGGGACTGACCGCGTCAATATTCTGCGCTGCAACAGCAAATTCCGCGAAGGAGCCCCCCGCGTGAGCAATTCGGACACCAAGGCGCTGAGCCCGCAGGACTGCCTCGTGGCACTGATGATCGCGGTCTCTGCCTCGGACGAGGACCTGCGCACCGCCGAACTGGTCAAGATCCAGTCGGCCGTGAACATGCTGCCGATCTTCTCGGACTACGACATCGACCGGATGCGGCAGATGGCCCAGGTGGTCTTCGACCTCTTCGAACAGGAAGACGGGCTGGACGCGCTCTTCGGGCTGATCCGCGACAACCTGCCCGAGCGTCTTTACGAGACTGCCTACGCGCTGGCCTGCGACGTGGCGGCCGCCGACGGCACGCTGAACGAAAGCGAACTGCGCCTGCTCGAGGAAATCCGCTACGAACTGGAACTCGACCGCCTGCATGCCGCCGCGATCGAACGCGGGGCGCGCGCCCGTCACCTGACCTGACCGCGGGCGACCCGTCAGCCCCGATAGACCGACCCCCAGCGTTCGATCAGCGCCTGCTGGAGTTTTCGCGACCGTCCGTTCCAGCTGCGCGCGCCCTGCGGCGTCTCGCGGTCCTGCCGCTTGATGCGCGCGCGCTGGTCGATGTCGGCGGTGAAGATGGCGAAGGCCATCTCGCGTCCGCCCGCGGTCGTCATGTAGCCGCCAAGGCCCGAGACGAAATTCAGCGTGCCCGTCTTGGCATCGACCTTGATGGGATGGTTCTGGATGATGCGCCCACGCTCGTCCCGGAGCGCGACGGGCTTCAGAAGCGGCCGCAGGATCCCGCCCCGCCGCACCTGGACAAGCGCCGAAACCAGGTCCTGCGGCGTCATCCGGGACGCGTCGCCCAGGCCGGAATGATCCACCAGCGCGACGCTCTGCATCCCCAGCTGCGCCCTTGCCCAGGCGTTCATCGCATCGGCCGAGGCCTTCAGAGACTGCACCTTGCCGCCCCGCGCGCGGGTCGCCGACAGGCCGACCATCTCGGCGGTGATGTTGGTCGAGAAATGCAGCATGTCGCGCAGGATCATCCGCAGCGGATCGCTGAAGTGATTGGCGAGGACCGTGCCGCCGGGACCATCGCCGCGCGTCACCTTCGCCGCCTTCAGCACGATGCCCTGCGCGCGCGCCAGTGTCCGGAAGACGTCGCCCGCATAGGCGCCGGGATTGCGCACCGGCAACCAGCGCGCGCCCCCCTTGCCCAGGGCGCCGGCCGCGACCGTCCAGGCATCCACGCCATTTTCCGAGGCATAGGTGTAGACGGGCAGATCGCGGGCGACGATGCGCATGCGCGCGGTGCCCACCTCGGGGCGCAGGGTGTCGCTGCGGGCGTCTATGGTGACGGAATAGCCGTTCCCGGCGCGCTTCCACTCGAAGTGCACCCGGTTGAAATTCAGCGCGATCCCGGAGATCGCCGGGCTGTATCCCACGTGATCGGGCTGATCCGGATCGATCGAGCCGATCTGCGGCAAAAGCCCCTCGTGGACGATGAAGTCGCCCTGCACCTCGCGCACGCCCGCCTGCTTCAGCCCGCGCGCCAGCGCCGCCAGGTGATCGGTGCTCAGCGTCGGATCGCCGCCTCCCGACAGGATCAGGTCCCCCCTCAGGATGCCGTTGCTGACCGCTCCCCTCGCCAGAAGACGCGTCTCGAACCGGTGCTCGGCCCCCAGCGTGTCGAGGGCATAGAGCGCCGTGATCGCCTTGGCGACGCTGGCGGGCGGCAGGCGCAGGCCGCCGCCCAGGGCTTCCAGCATCGCGCCGCTGCGGACATCGGCCAGGGCGAAGGCCACCTGCCCCGACAGGCCCGCCGCCGCGACCAGGGCTTCGGGCCCAGGCGGCGCCACCGGGGCCTGGGCCACGCCCCGGGCCTGCGGACGCAGGGACACCTGCGGCGCACCGGCAAGGGCGGGGCCGCCAAGCCCGAAGGCGCCCAAAGCGGACAGGAAATGACGGCGGGTCGGGAGATATACCATGACGGGGAGTTAAGCACAGCCTTCCGGGCCACAGAAGCCCGTTTGACGATCTTTTGCATCCCCGCCCGGGATCATTCCCCGGGCTCTGTCACCCAGTCGCCGCGCGCCCGGATCTGGGATGAGGATGACGGGTCCATCGGCACGTTGACGAAGCACCATGCGGGCGGATCAACGCGCCCCAGAAGGTGACTGTCCGACCCGCTCAGCCTTGCCGAGCGGAACACCTGCGCGGCGGGCGACATCCGGGCCGAGATCCGCTCGCCCGGTCGGGCCAGCACACCGACGGCGACCGACGCCATGATGTCGCGCCAGTCCTGCCACCGGTGGAACTGCGCCAGGTTGTCGGCCCCCATCAGCCAGACAAAACGCACACCCGGATAGCGCGCCTTCAGCCGCGCAAGCGTCTGCGCGGTATAGCGCGTGCCCAGGCGCGCCTCGATGTCGGTGATCTCGACCCTGGGGTGCCGCATGATGGCCCGCGCCCGCTCCATCCGGCGCGCCAGCGGCGCGGGCCCGCGCGCCTTCAGCGGATTGCCGGGCGAGACCAGCCACCAGATCCGGTCGAGGCCGAAGCGCTTGAGCGCCTCGCGCGTGACATGGACATGCCCCTGGTGGGCCGGGTCGAAAGACCCGCCCAGAAGCCCGATCACTTCGCCGGGGCGTGCCAGGGGTTCGCCGGTGCGCATCGCCGCCAACAGGCCCCGATCCCGAGGCTTTGTCAAATGGCCCGTTGCGCATTGCCCCGGGCCCCGCGCATCGCTATCTAGGCGCAGATCCGACGAACGTCAGAAATGGGAGCGCCCGATGGCCGCCTATCAATATGTCTACCACATGCAGGGTGTCTCGAAGACCTATCCCGGCGGCAAGAAATGCTTCGAGAACATCCATCTCAGCTTCCTGCCCGGGGTGAAGATCGGCGTCGTCGGCGTGAACGGCGCGGGCAAGTCCACGCTGATGCGGATCATGGCGGGCATCGACACCGATTTCTCGGGCGAGGCCTGGGCCGCCGAAGGCGTCCGCGTCGGCTATCTCCCGCAGGAGCCCAAGCTTGACGAAACCCTGACCGTGCGTGAAAACGTGATGCTGGGCGTGGCCGCGAAGAAGGCCAAGCTCGACCGCTTCAACGAACTGGCGATGAATTATTCCGACGAGACGGCCGACGAGATGGCCGCCCTCCAGGACGAGATCGACAGCAACAACCTCTGGGATCTCGACAGCCAGATCGACGTGGCGATGGAAGCCCTGCGCTGCCCCCCTGACGACGCGAGCGTCAAGACGCTCTCGGGCGGCGAACGCCGCCGCGTGGCGCTGTGCAAGCTGCTGCTGGAAGCGCCCGAGATGCTGCTGCTCGACGAACCGACGAACCACCTCGACGCCGAAACCATCGCCTGGCTGCAACAGCACCTGATCGACTACAAGGGCACGATCCTGATCGTCACCCACGACCGCTATTTCCTCGACGACATCACCGGCTGGATCCTGGAACTCGACCGCGGGCGCGGCATCCCCTACGAAGGGAACTATTCCAGCTGGCTGGAACAGAAGGCCAAGCGCCTGGAACAGGAAGCGCGCGAGGACAAGTCGCGCCAGAAGACGCTCGAGCGCGAACTGGAATGGATCCGGCAGGGCGCCAAGGCGCGCCAGGCCAAGCAGAAGGCCCGTATCAACGCCTATAACGACCTCGCCGCGCAGTCCGAACGCGAAAAGATCGCCCGCGCCCAGATCGTCATCCCGAACGGCCCGCGCCTGGGATCCAAGGTGATCGAGGTCAACGGCCTCAAGAAGGCGATGGGCGACAAGCTCCTGATCGAGGACCTGAGCTTCTCGCTGCCCCCCGGCGGCATCGTCGGCGTGATCGGCCCCAACGGCGCGGGCAAGTCGACGCTGTTCCGGATGCTGACGGGGCAGGAAAAGCCCGATGCCGGCACGATCGAATACGGCGACACGGTGCAACTGTCCTATGTCGACCAGTCGCGCGACGACCTCAAGGACAACGAGACCGTCTGGGAAGCGATCAGCGGCGGGGCCGAGATCATCCAGTTGGGCGACGCCCAGATGAACTCGCGCGCCTATTGCGGCGCCTTCAACTTCAAGGGC
>SBFT01000023.1 GCA_006227805.1 Paracoccaceae bacterium | reverse complement strand
GACTGGCGCTCGACCCGGTCCCAGTGCAGGCCCAGCCATTCCAGATCGCGCTTCAGCCCGTCGACATATTCCTCCTTGGACCGCTCGGCGTCGGTATCGTCGATCCTCAGGATGAAGGTGCCGCCCGCCTTCCGCGCGATCAGATAGTTCATCAGCGCGGTGCGCAGGTTGCCCACATGGATGTAGCCGGTGGGCGACGGGGCGAAACGGGTGGTTGTCATGGATGTCTCCTGTTGGCCGCGCTCTTGTCACAGGGGGCGATTTTTGTCCAGCGGCGGCGCTCACGGCATGGTTATGTCGATGTTCTGGCCAAGTGGGCAAACGGGGCTAGTATCTGCGGCCTGAACAATGGGAGCGTTCTGATGACCGACAGCTTTTCGATGACACGCCGCGCCGCCCTGACCGGAGCCGCGTCCCTGCCCCTGGCCATGGCCGCGGGCCATGCCGCGCAGGCCGCAGCGCCGATGATGGGGGTCGGGTCCTCGCCCTTCAACCGCCTGAAACTGGGCGGTTTCGAGGTGACGACCCTGCTTGCAGGCACCCGGACCGTACCAGATCCGCAGACGATCTTCGGCATGAACGTCTCGGCCGAAGACTTCGCCGCTGCATCCGCTGCGGCCAACCTGCCGACCGACGCCGCGCAGTTCTTCTTCACGCCCACCGTGGTGAACACGGGCGCCGAACTGATCCTGTTCGATACCGGCCTGAACGGGGCGGCCACCGTCGCGGCGCTGGCCGCCGCGGGCTATTCCGCCGACCAGGTGGACAAGGTCGTGCTGACCCACATGCACGGCGATCACATCGGCGGCCTGATGACCGACGGCGCGCCTACCTTCGCCAACGCGGCCTATGTCACCGGCCAGGCCGAATTCGACGCCTGGACCGGGGCGGGCAACGAAGGGTTCGACACGATGGTGCGTCCCCTGGCCGAGAAGATGACCTTCCTCGCCGATGGCGGCAGCGTCGCGGGCGGCGTCACCGCCATGGCGGCCTTCGGCCACACGCCGGGCCACATGACCTACATGATCGAAAGCGAGGGCAAGCAGATCCTGCTGGGGGCCGACTTCGCCAACCACTACGTCTGGTCGCTGGCCCATCCCGACTGGGAGGTCAAGTTCGACCGCGACAAGGAAGCCGCCGCCGCCACCCGCCGCCGCATCCTGGGCATGCTGGCCGCCGACCGGATCGCGCTGATCGGCTACCACATGCCCTGGCCGGGCGTGGGCTATGTCGAGACGCGCGGCGACGGGTTCCACTACGTGCCGCACACCTATCAACTGATGCTTTGACAGCGGCCCCGGACCGGGGCCATATCCGGGCCATGAACGCCACGATCGACCAGATCGGCGCCATGGCCCGGATTGCGGTCGAGGGCCTGCCCGAACCCTTCCGCAGCGCTGCCGCTCAGGTCGTGCTGCAGGTCGTCGACTGGCCGTCGGACGACATGCTAGACGACCTCGGCATCGACGATCCGCTGGACCTGACGGGGCTCTACGAGGGCATTCCCCTGACCGAAAAATCCGTGATGGACCCGGGCTACGGGCCCGACCTGGTCTGGCTGTTCCGCGAGCCGATCCTGGCCGAATGGCGCGACCGGGGGAACGTGGACCTGGCCGAGCTTGTGGCCCATGTCACGATCCACGAATTCGCCCATCATTTCGGCTGGTCGGACGAGGATATCGCCACGATCGACCGCTGGTGGGAGTGAGCGTCCCACGTTGGGACAGACTCCCATCCGGATGATATCAGTCACTTGCCGGGGCGCGTCAGGGAAATCTCAACACATCCCCTGGCCGCTCAGAACCCGCTCTCCGAGCGGATCGGGCTGCCGTCGGTGAAGCGCGAGAGCCGGAAATCGGCGGGATCCACCACCGGCGCGCGGCCCGTGACCAGATCGGCCAGGAGCCTCCCCGCCCCCGGGCCGATCCCGAAGCCGTGGCCCGAGAAGCCCGTGCCGATGAAGAGGCCCGGCACCGCCTCCACGGGCGAGATCACCGGGATCGCGTCCGGCGTCACGTCGATCAGGCCGGCCCAGGACTGGGCCACTTCGGCCCCTTCGAGAACCGGGAAGGCGCGGCGCGCCGCCGCCCAGGACGACCGCAGCACGCGCTGCGAGGGCGCGGGGTCGAGGATGCGGGTGACTTCGAAGGGCGTTACCTCGTCGGGCGTCCAGCGCCGGGCCTCGGCCGCTTCCTCGGCCCAGCGGCGCGACAGGCGGAACCGGAGCGAGCGCCACTCCGCCCGGAAGGCCGGCCAGAAGGCGCGCGCCAGGCGGAAACTGTCAGGCACGAGGTCGACCATGTTCTCGGTCCCCGAGGCCACGGTATAGCCGCCATCGGCTCGGCGGCGCAGCGCGAAGCCCTGCGCCCAGGCGCTGGCCTCGGGGCCGCCCTCGACCGGGGTGGTGCGCATCACGGTGTTCAGCACCTTCAGTTGCGGAAGGTATATCCCGGCATTCCCCGCAAACAGACGCGACCAGGCACCCCCCGCCAGCACGACGCTGTCGCAGGCGATCCGGCCCCGTTCGGTGATCACCCCCGCGACGCGGCCCGCCTCGATGTCGAGACTGCGCACCGCGCATTGCGTCAGCACATGCGCCCCGGCCGCGCGCGCCGCCCTGGCGATGGTGGGGGCGGCCCATTGCGGCTCGGCCCGGCCATCGAGGGGCGTGTAGAGCGCACCGCGCATCCTCATCCGGTGTCCCGGCAGCAGGCGGTCGAGTTCCGCGCCCGACACCATTCGGCACTCGATCTGGTGGGGGGCAAGGTTGCGCGACCAGCGTTCGTATTGCGCATGGGTCCGGTCGTCCTGCGCGGTGAAGAGGATGCCCGTCTGCCGATAGCCGGTGCGTCCGCCGGTGCGCGCCTCCATCCCCTCCCAGGCGCGGATCGCCTCGATCATCAGGGGGATTTCGCGCGGGTCCCGGCGCGAGATGCGCACCCATCCCCAGTTACGCGAGGATTGCTCGGCCCCGATCTCGCCCTTTTCGCAGAGCGCCACGCGCTGGCCGCGTTCGGCAAGTTCCAGCGCGGTCGTGACGCCGATGATGCCGCCGCCGATCACCACCGTGTCGACACGGGTGGGCAGGCGCAGGTCTTGCGGAACGGGATCGGGTTTCGGGCCGGGCATGGCGCGACCCTGCCCTGAATCCGGGGGCTTTGCACCAGAATTCCGACCGGGGAGATGCGTATTTGAAACCAGAAAGAAGCGGCGCGTCAGGAGGGATCGCGCCAGCGGTTCACGATCGGGTAGCGGCGGTCGAGCCAGAAGGCCCGGTCGGTCAGCCGCGCACCCGGCGCGGACTGGAAGCGCTTGTATTCCGAAAGGTAGATCAGGCGTTCCACCTTCCGGGCGGTGGCGCGGTCGAAGCCCGCCGCCACGCAATCCGCGATCGAGCCGTCGCGGTCGATCAGGATGCCGAGGATGGCGTCAAGCTCGGGGTAATCGGGCAGCGAATCGCTGTCCTTCTGGTCTTCGCGCAATTCGGCCGAGGGCGGCTTGGTGATGACGCGGTCGGGCATGACGGGGCCCGTCGGTCCCTTCATCCAGTCGCGGTGATGGGCGTTGCGCCAGCGGCAGGTCTCGAACACGCGGGTCTTGTAGAGGTCCTTGATCGGGTTGTAGCCGCCCGCCATGTCGCCGTAGATCGTGGCGTAGCCCACCGCGACTTCGGACTTGTTTCCGGTGGTCAGAAGCATCTCGCCGAACTTGTTGGAGAGCGCCATCAGCAGAAGCCCGCGCAGGCGGGACTGGATGTTTTCCTCGGTCAGGTCGGGGTTCGTGCCTTCGAAGACCGGGGCCAGGGTTTCGGTGACCGCCGCGCGCGCCCGGGAGATCGGCACGTGGTCGTAGCGGCAGCCCAGAAGTTTCGCCACGGCCTCGGCGTCTTCGAGGCTGTGGGACGAGGTGTATTCCGAGGGCAGCATCACGCAGCGCACGTTTTCCGCGCCCAGCGCGTCGACCGCGATCGCGGCGACCAGCGCACTGTCGACGCCACCCGAGAGGCCCAGCAGAACCTTGCCGAAGCCGGTCTTGGCGCAATAGTCGCGCAAGGCCGTGACCATCACGCGGTAGTCGCGTTCCCAGGCGTCGGGCATCGGGGCCTTCTCGCCCTGGGTCACGCGCCAGCCCCCGGGCCCGCGTTCGAGGTCCACATGGGCGATGGTCTCCTCGAAGGCGGGCAGCAGGCGCGCCAGCGCGCCGCCGGGGTTCAGCGCGAAGCTGGCGCCGTCGAAGACCTGGTCGTCCTGGCCGCCCACCATGTTGAGGTAGATCAGCGGCAGGCCGGTTTCGACCACGCGCGCCACCATATGCGCGATCCTGGTGTCGAACTTGGTCCGGTCATAAGGCGAGCCGTTGGGCACCAGCAGGAATTCGGCCCCCGTCTCGGCCAGGGTCTCGGCCACGTCCTCGTGCCAGGCATCCTCGCAGACGGGGCTGCCGATGCGGGTATTGCCGACGTTGTAGGGCCCGCCCAGGGGACCTTGCGCGAAGATGCGCATCTCGTCGAAGACGGTGTCGTTGGGCAGGTGATGCTTGAGCTGCATCGAGGCGATCTGGCCGCCCTTGAGGATCAGGTAGGCGTTGTAGAGGCTTGCGCCTTCGACCCAGGGCGCGCCGATCGCCAGCGCGGGCCCCTCGGCGCAGTCACGCGCCAGGGCCTGCACCGCGTCCATCGCCGCCGCCTGGAAGGCGGGTTTCATCCAGAGGTCCTGGGCGTTGTAGCCGGTGATGAACATCTCGGGCAGCGCCACGAGGTCGGCGCCCGCCTGGCGGCCTTCTTCCCAGGCGGCGCGGGCCTTGCCGGCATTGCCGGAGAGGTCGCCCACGATGGGGTTCAATTGCCCCAATGTCACCCGAAACCGGTCCGCCATCCTGTCCTCGCGCGCGATCTGTCCCCGCCCATTTAGCAGATCGGCGCGCAAGGGAAACCCGGGCGCGGCAAAAGGCGTTGCCCCCGGCTGGCGATGCGCGGTAATTTGGGCCTGTTGCGCGGCCCGGGGGGCTGCCCGACCAAGACCGACCGAGGCAGACCGAGGGTGATCCGATGTTCCGACCGACCAAGGCCCTCTCGCTGGCGCTGATCCTGGCGCTGGGCGCGGGGCTGCCCGCGCTGGCGCAGGACGGGCAGGTGCTGACCAAGCAATACGACGATGGCGGCGTCTACGAGGGGACGTTCAAGGACGGGCTTCAGCACGGCACCGGGACCTATACCCTGCCCAACGGCTATGAGTATTCCGGCGAATGGGTCGAGGGCGAGATCCGCGGCAAGGGCGTGGCGCGGTTTCCCAACGGGTCGGTCTACGAGGGCGATTTCGCGCGCGGCAAGCCGAACGGTGTGGGCAAGATCACCTTCTCGGACGGATCGACCTACGAGGGGACCTGGGTCGATGGCGTGATCGGCGGACAGGGCGTGGCGATCTATGCCAATGGCGTGCGCTACGAGGGCGAATTCCGCAACGCCCAGCATCACGGGCGCGGCACGATGACCAGCCCCGGCGGCTATGAATACCGCGGCGACTGGGTGGATGGCACCAAGGAGGGCCAGGCCACGATCACCTATCCCGATGGCGCGGTCTATGAAGGCCAGGTCGTGGCGGGCGAGCGCGAGGGCCAGGGCAGGCTGACGCTGCCCGACGGGCTGGTCTATGTGGGGCTGTGGAAGGCGGGCCAGATCGACGGCCAGGGCACGCTGACCCAGCCCAACGGGGATGTCTACGAAGGCGCGCTCGAGGGCGGACGGCGGCAGGGGACGGGCCGGGTGACCCATGCCAACGGCGATGTCTACGAAGGCGGGTTCGTCGACGACCTGCGCCATGGCCAGGGCGTGTTCCGGGGGGCCGATGGTTATCTCTACGAGGGCAACTGGGTCGCGGGCCAGATGGAGGGCCAGGGAAGGCTGACCTATCCCGACGGGTCGGTCTACGAGGGCAGCTTCCGCGCGGGTCTTTCCGATGGCGAGGGCAGGATCACCTATCCCGACGGGTCCACCTACGAGGGCGGTTGGGTGGCCGGGGTGATCGAGGGGACGGGCCGGGCGACCTATGCCAACGGCGTCGTCTACGAGGGCGAGTTCCGGGACGCGAAGACCAACGGCACGGGCGTGATGACCTACGCGGACGGCTATCGCTACGAGGGCGAGTGGCGGGACGGCCAGCGCCATGGCCAGGGCAAGGCCACCTATCCCGACGGCACGGTCTATACCGGCGGGTTCGTGAACGGGCAGCGCGAGGGCCAGGGCGAGATCGTGATGGCCAACGGCTTCCGCTATTCGGGCGAGTGGAGGGATGGCGAGATCAACGGACAGGGGATCGCCACCTATGCCAATGGCGACGTGTACGAGGGCACCTTCCTCGACGGTCGCAGGCAGGGTCAGGGCACCATGCGCTATGCCACGGGCCAGGAGGAAACCGGCACCTGGGAAAACGGCGCGCTTCAGGACGACGGCTGACGCGGCGTCCGCCAAGACAAAGGCGGAAAGGCGCTGATTTGACCGGATTGAGGCCTTTCGATCCGAAGATGCTGGCCCTATAACTCCGTGCGTCCGGGCGGCCAGCGGGGCCGAGTCGCGGATCAATACGAATGTGGCAGGTGCAAGACATGTCGTGGCTGAGCAATCTGGGCGGTCTGTTCGCAGCAGACATGGCGATCGACCTGGGAACAGCGAATACCCTGGTCTACGTGAAGGGCCGTGGCGTGATCCTGTCGGAACCCTCGGTCGTGGCCTATCACGTGAAGGACGGCGTCAAGAAGGTGCTGGCCGTGGGCGAGGACGCCAAGCTGATGCTGGGCCGCACGCCCGGCAGCATCGAGGCCATCCGCCCGATGCGCGAAGGCGTGATCGCCGACTTCGACACCGCCGAGGAGATGATCAAGCACTTCATCCGCAAGGTGCACAAGCGGTCCACCTTCTCGAAGCCGAAGGTGATCGTCTGCGTGCCCCATGGCGCGACCCCGGTCGAGAAACGCGCGATCCGGCAATCGGTCCTGTCGGCGGGCGCGCGCAAGGCGGGCCTGATCGCCGAACCCATCGCGGCGGCCATCGGCGCGGGCATGCCCATCACCGATCCCACTGGCAACATGGTCGTCGACATCGGCGGCGGCACGACGGAAGTGGCGGTGCTGAGCCTGGGCGACATCGTCTATGCCCGCTCGATCCGCGTCGGCGGCGACCGTATGGACGAGGCGATCATCAACTACCTGCGCCGCCAGCAGAACCTGCTGGTGGGCGAATCGACCGCCGAACGCATCAAGACGTCCATCGGCACCGCGCGGATGCCCGACGACGGGCGCGGCCAGTCGATGCAGATCCGCGGCCGCGACCTGCTGAACGGCGTGCCGAAGGAGATCGAGATCAGCCAGGCCCAGGTGGCCGAGGCGCTGGCCGAGCCGGTCCAGCAGATCTGCGAGGCGGTGATGACCGCGCTGGAAACCACGCCGCCCGACCTGGCGGCCGATATCGTCGACCGCGGCGTGATGCTGACGGGCGGCGGCGCGCTGCTGGGCGATCTGGACCTGGCGCTGCGCGAACAGACGGGCCTTGCGGTGTCGATCGCCGACGAGAGCCTGAACTGCGTGGCGCTGGGAACCGGCAAGGCGCTGGAATACGAAAAGCAACTGCGCCACGCCATCGACTACGATAGCTGACGCAGGGCGTCTTTTCGTGCAAGATCGGCGGCATCGCCCCCTGAAGAGGACAGCCCTTGGCCAAGGACCGTTCCAACCGGGATGATTTCACCGCCCCCCTGAAGCGTCTGCTGCTGGGGGTGGTCGTCCTGTGTCTGGCGGCGCTGTTCATCGTCTGGCGGATCGACAGCCCCCGCGTCGAGCAGTTCCGCGCCTCGGTGATCGACCGGATCATGCCCAACATGGAATGGGCAATGGCGCCGGTGACGGGGCTGATCAACCTTGTGCGCGACTTCCAGTCCTACGAGCGGCTTGCCGAACAGAACCGCGAGCTGCGCTCGGAACTGCGCCAGATGCAGGCCTGGAAGGAGGCCGCCTTGCAGCTCGAGCAGGAAAACGCCCGCCTGCTGGACCTGAACAATGTCCGCCTCGACCCGCGCCTGACCTTCATCACCGGCGTCGTGATGGCCGACAGCGGATCGCCCTTCCGGCAATCGGTGCTGCTGAACGTGGGTGCGCGCGACGGGATCGTGAACGGCTGGGCGGCGATGGACGGGATCGGGCTGGTCGGGCGCATCTCGGGGCTGGGGCAGAACACGTCCCGCGTGATCCTGCTGACCGACGCCACCAGCGCGATCCCCGCCGTGATCCAGCCCTCGGGCCAGAAGACGCTGGTGGCGGGCGACAACTCGGCCGCGCCGATCCTCGACTTCATCGAGAACGCCGACCTGGTCCGCCCCGGCGACCGGGTGATCACCTCGGGCGATGGCGGCGTCTTTCCCGCGGGCCTTCTGATCGGCCAGGTCGCGGCCGATCCGCAGGGTCGCCTGCGGGTGCGGCTGGCCGCGGATTTCGAGCGTCTGGAGTTCCTGCGCCTGCTGCGCCACCACGGGACCGAGCGCGTGACCGATCCCGGCGGGCTGGTCCTGCCCGATGGCGCGGACCTGTCCCAGAGCCTGGAGGGCGCGGGCGATGGCTGACCTGTCGGCCTCGCGGCTGTGGCTGATGCGCGCGCTGTTCCTGGGCCTGTGCGTGGCGATCCTGTTCTTCCTGCTGCTGCCCCTGTCGGGAATTCCGGCCGTCTGGGCCGGGCCTGACCTGCTGCTGGCGTTGACGCTGGCCTGGGCGCAACGGCGCCCCGATTACGTGCCTGCCCTGTCGGTGGCGCTGGTGATGCTGCTGGCCGATC
Source organism: Paracoccaceae bacterium (assembly GCA_006227805.1). GTDB lineage: Bacteria > Pseudomonadota > Alphaproteobacteria > Rhodobacterales > Rhodobacteraceae > JAGYKE01. Next base: position 8,685 of record SBFT01000023.1, on the reverse strand, counting down.
TTCTGCTGCATCGTCCGCCGGGACTTCTGGCGCTGCTGGTGGTGCTGGGCGCCGAACAGCTGAAATCGCGCGCGGGCGGGCTGCGGGATGCCAGTTTCGCGGGCGAATGGGCGGCGGCGAGCCTGGTCATCATGTCCGTCACCATGATCAACCGCGTCGTCCTGTGGGTCCTGATGGTGGACCAGGCACCGCTGGCGCTGACCCTCAGCCAGATGGTGATGACCGTGGTGATCTATCCCGTCGTCGTGATCGTGTCGCATTTCCTTCTGGGCGTGCGCCGCCTGTCCCCCGGCGAGGAAGACGTGATCGGAGCCCGCCTGTGAGACGCAACCCCCGCGAGATCGAGCTGACGAACCGCGTCACCACGCGCCGGGCACTGGTGGTGGGCGGCCTGATGACCGGGTTCATGGGGCTTCTGGGCCTTCGGATGCGCCATCTCCAGGTCGAGGAGGCCGACCAGTTCCGCCTTCTGGCCGAGGAGAACCGGATCAACATCCGCCTGATCCCCCCCGCGCGGGGCGAGATCTTCGACCGCAACGGCATGGTCCTGGCGCGCAACGCGCCCAGCTATCGCATCGTCATGGTGCGCGAGGATGCGGGCGACATCGAGGAGGTGATCGGCCGCCTGTCGCGGATGATCGAGATGGACGAGGAACAGGTGGACCGCGCCCTGGCCGAGATGCGGCGCAGTCCGCCCTTCCTGCCGGTCACGGTCGCCGAACAGGTGGGCTGGGACGCGGTCAGCATCGTGGCGGTGAACGCCCCCGCGCTGCCCGGCGTCGCCCCCGAAGTGGGCCTGAGCCGCGCCTATCCGCGCGGGTCGGATTTCGCGCATGTGCTGGGCTATGTCGGCCCGGTCTCGGACTACGATCTCAGCCAGATGGAGGAGCCCGACCAGCTGCTGCGCATCCCGCGCTTCCAGATCGGCAAGGTGGGGGTGGAAGCGCGCCTCGAGGACCAGTTGCGCGGCAAGGCGGGCACGCGTCGGGTCGAGGTGAACGCCGCGGGTCGCATCATGCGCGAACTGGACCGCCGCGAAGGCCAGCCCGGCGCGGACGTGCAGCTGACGGTGGACGCCGCGCTGCAGGGCTATGTGCAGGCGCGCCTGGGCGAGGAAAGCGCAAGCGCTGTGGTGATGGATGTCGAGACGGGCGATCTTCTGGCCATCGCCTCGTCGCCGAGCTATGACCCGAACCTCTTCGTGCGCGGCATCTCGGTCGCCGATTACCGGGCGCTGACCGACAACAAGTATCGCCCGCTGGCGTCGAAATCGGTGCAGGGCACCTATCCGCCGGGATCGACCTTCAAGATGATCACCGCGATGGCGGCGCTGGAGGAAGGGCTGATCGGGCCCGACGACACCGTGTTCTGCCCGGGGCACCTGGAAGTGTCGGGACGCCGCTTCCATTGCTGGAAGCGGGCGGGGCATGGACGCGTGAACCTCGAGACCTCGCTGTCGGAAAGCTGCGACGTCTATTACTATGACCTGGCGCTGAAGGTCGGACAGGACAAGATCGCCGAGATGGCGCAACGCTTCGGCCTCGGCATAAGGCACGACCTGCCGATGTCGGCGGTGGCCGCGGGCCTGACGCCCGACCGGGCCTGGAAGCGGCGCGTGCACGGGCAGGACTGGCTGGTGGGCGACACGGTCAACGCCTCGATCGGTCAGGGCTTCATGCTGGCCTCGCCGCTGCAGCTGGCGGTGATGACGGCGCGGCTGGCCACGGGGCGGGCGGTGCGGCCGCGGCTGATCAAGTCGGTGGACGGGGTCGAGACGCCCAGCGGCGCGGGCGAGGACATGGGGCTGAACCCGCGCAACCTGCGCAAGATGCATGACGCGATGTTCGCGGCCACCAACGACCGGCGCGGGACCGCCTATGGCAGCCGGATCATCGAGGACGCCTATCGCATGTCGGGCAAGACCGGCACCAGCCAGGTCCGCAACATCACCGCGGCGGAACGGGCGACCGGCGTGATCCGCAACGAGGACCTGCCCTGGGAGCGGCGCGACCACGCGCTCTACGTCAGCTACGCCCCCGCCGAGGCGCCGCGGATCGCGGTGTCGATCGTCGTGGAACATGGCGGCGGCGGGTCGGCCGCGGCCGCGCCCATCGCGCGCGACATCGTGCTGCAGGCGCTCTACAAGGGGCCGCCGCCGCTGGAGGCCTATCCGGCGAAGGACCGCGAGCGCATCCGCGAACAGCAGGAGCGGCTTCAGGCGGTGCAGCCCATGGCCAATACCGAAGGCAGCGGCCGGGCATGAGTTACCTCGAATATACCGTCAAGTCGGTTCCGGCGGGGCCGCGCAAGATCCTCTACCTCAACTGGCCGCTGGTGCTCGTGGTGGCGGCGGTGGCCTGCGTGGGGTTCCTGATGCTCTATTCCGTCGCGGGCGGGAACTTCGGGCGTTGGGCCGAGCCGCAGGCCAAGCGCTTCGCCCTGGGCTTCGCGCTGATGTTCGTGGTCGCCATGATCCCGATCTGGTTCTGGCGCAGCATGTCGGCGCTGGCCTATTCGGTGTCGGTGATCCTGCTTCTGCTGGTGGAATTCGTCGGCGTCGTCGGCATGGGCGCGCAGCGCTGGATCGACCTGGGCTTCATGCGGCTGCAACCCTCCGAGCTGATGAAGGTGGCCCTCGTGATGATGCTGGCGGCCTATTACGACTGGCTGCCCGCCCGGCGCACCTCGCATCCGGTCTGGGTGCTGGTGCCCGTCGTGATGATCCTGTTTCCGACCTTCCTGGTCCTGCGCCAGCCCGATCTGGGCACGGCGATCCTGCTGATGACGGCAGGCGGCGGGGTGATGTTCCTGGCCGGCGTGCACTGGGCCTATTTCGTCGCCGTGATCGGCGCGGGCGTGGGCCTTGTCACCGCCGTGTTCCAGAGCCGGGGCACATCCTGGCAATTGCTCGAGGATTACCAGTTCCGCCGGATCGACACCTTTCTCGACCCGGCCACCGACCCGCTGGGCGCGGGCTATCACATCACCCAGTCGAAGATCGCGCTGGGCTCGGGCGGGTGGACGGGTCGGGGCTTCATGCAGGGCACCCAGTCGCGCCTGAACTTCCTGCCCGAGAAACACACCGATTTCATCTTCACGACGCTGGCCGAGGAACTGGGCTTCATCGGCGGCTTTTCCCTGCTGATCCTCTATGCGCTGATCATCGTCTTCTGCGTGGTCACGGCGCTGTCGACGCGCGACCGCTTCGCGCAATTGCTGACGCTGGGGCTAGCGGTGAACTTCTTCCTGTATTTCGCGGTCAACATGTCGATGGTGATGGGCCTTGCGCCGGTCGTCGGCGTGCCGCTGCCGCTGGTCAGCTATGGCGGGTCGGCGATGCTGGTGCTGCTGGTGGCCTTCGGGCTGGTGCAGAGCGCCCATGTCCACAGGCCGCGCTAGGGCGACCGGAGGGAAAGCAACGATGCCCAATATCCTGTTCTCCGCGCGCCCCGATGCCTGGGCCGACTACGAAGAGCCGCTGCGCACGGCGCTGGCCGAGGCGGGCGTGACCGCGACGCTGGGCCCCGACCTGCCGGAGGAAGCTGTCGATTACATCGTCTATGCCCCGAACGGGCCCCTGCGCGACTTTGCCCCCTTTCCGCGGCTGAAGGCGGTCCTCAGCCTCTGGGCGGGGGTCGAGACGATCGCCGGCAACCCGTCCTTGCGCGTGCCGCTGGCGCGGATGGTCGATCCGTCGCTGACGCAGGGCATGGTGGAATGGGTGACGGGCCATGCGCTGCGCCATCATCTGGGAATGGATGCGCATATCCTGGCGAAGCCGGGCGAATGGCAGCCGCATACACCGCCGGTGGCGTGGGAACGGACGGTCACGGTGCTGGGCTTGGGCGCCTTGGGCGCGGCCTGCGCGCAGATGCTGGCGCGGATCGGCTTTCAGGTGCGCGGCTGGTCGCGTCGGCCCCGCGACGTCGAGGGCATCGCGTGCCATCACGGCGATGAGGGGCTGGCCACCGCGCTGCACGGGGCGGACATCGCCGTGCTGCTTCTGCCCGCGACGGCGGCGACCGAAAACATCCTGAACGCCGCGCGGCTGGCGCTGCTGGCGCCGGGAGCGGTTATCCTGAACCCCGGGCGCGGCACGCTGATCGACGACGCGGCCCTTCTGGCAGCGCTGGGCACGGGGCAGGTGGGTCATGCGACGCTCGACGTGTTCCGCGTCGAACCGCTGCCCGCCGATCACGCCTTCTGGCACCACCCGCGTGTCACCGTCACGCCCCATGTCGCGGCCGAGACGCGCGCGGCGTCGGCGTCGCGCTGCATCGCCGAGAACGTGCGCCGGGCGGAAGCGGGCGAGCCGCTTCTGCACCTGGTCGACCGCGGCGCCGGATATTGAGGGCGGGATTTGCGTATTTGGGACCAGAAAGAAGCGGGCCGGCTGTCGACGGCCCCGGCCGGGATGCAGACGCCTTCGCCCCGCCTCAGGCCGCGAGGCCCCTGCCCTTCAGGAGCGCCTCGACCCCCGGCATCCTGCCCCTGAAGGCGCTGTAGAGCTCTTCCGCCTCGCGCGAGCCGCCGGTGGACAGGATATGCGCCTCGAGTGCCTTTGCCGTGCCTGGGTCGAAGGGATCACCCGCCTCATGGAAGGCCGCGAAGGCGTCGGCATCCATCACTTCGGACCACATGTAGCTGTAGTATCCGCTGGAATAGCCGTCGCCCGCGAAGACATGGGCGAAATGCGGCGTCGCATGGCGCATCGTGATCGCGCGCGGCATTCCCAGTTCGTCCAGAACGCGGGCCTGCAAGTCCATCGGGTCGGCGGGCGCGTCGCCTTCGTGGAAGGCCAGGTCGACCAGCGCCGACGAGACGTATTCCACGGTCTGGAAGCCCATGTCGAAGGTCGACGCGGCGAGCAGTCTCTGCAACATCTCCTGCGGCATGGCTTCGCCGGTTTCGGCATGGGTGGCGAATTCGGCAAGGACCTGGGGCACTTCCAGCCAGTGTTCGTAGAGCTGGCTGGGCAGTTCCACGAAATCGCGCGCGACTGACGTGCCCGAGATGCTCTCGTAGGTGACATCCGAGAGCATCTGGTGCAGCGCATGGCCGAATTCGTGGAAGAGGGTGCGCGCATCGTCCCAGGACAGAAGCGCGGGGTCCGACTTGGCGAAGTTGCACACGTTGATGACGATCGGCGCCCGGACTTCGGGAAACTTCGCCTGCGCCTGCATCGCGCTGCACCACGCGCCCGAGCGTTTCGAGCCGCGCGCGAAGTAATCCCCGATGAACAGCGCCACGTGACGGCCCTGCCGCGTCACCTCCCAGGCGCGGGCGTCCGGGTGATAGAGCGGCAGATCGACCGCGCGGAATTCGAGCCCGAAGAGACGGTTGGCGCAGGCGAAGGCCGCGTCGATCATCCGGTCGAGTTGCAGGAAGGGTTTCAGCGCCGCCTCGTCGAGGTCATGGTCGGCCTTTCGGCGCCTTTCGGCGTAATAGCGCCAGTCCCAGGGTTCGAGGGGGCCGTTCACGCCATCCTCGGCCATCATCGCCTCGAGGACCTGCGCGTCGGCCTCGGCCCGGGCCTTGGCCGGTTCCCAGACCGCCATGAGAAGATCGCGCACCGCCGCGGGCGTGCCCGCCATTTCGGTCTCGAGCTTGTAGGCGGCGAAGCTGTCATAGCCCAGAAGCGCCGCGCGTTCCCGGCGCAGGGCCAGGATTTCCGCCGCGATGGCGCGGTTGTCGGTGGCGCCGCCGTTTTCGCCCCGCGCGACCCAGGCGCGGAAGGCGCGTTCGCGCAGGTCGCGACGGTCCGAGAATTGCAGGAAGGGCACGATCAGCGACCGCGACAGCGTGACCACCGGGCCGTCGCGCCCCTTCTCGGCGCCCGCCGCACGCGCCGCGGCCAGGACGAAATCGGGCAATCCGGCCAGATCGTCTTCGCCGAGATCCATGAACCAGTCGCGTTCATCCGCCAGAAGGTTCTGGGTGAAGGCGGTGCCCAGTTCCGCAAGCCGCCCCTTGATCGCCTTCATCCGGGCATCCGCGGCGCCCGTAAGCGCGGCACCCGACCGGAGAAAGCCGCGCCGGGTCAGCATCAGGACGCGGTGCTGTTCGGAGGTCAGGCCCGCCGTGTCGCGCCCGGCCCAGACGGCCTCGATCCGGGCGAAAAGCGCCTTGTTGGCGGTGATCTCGGCGTAATGCGCGGCCAGTTTGGGCGAGAAGGCGCGCTGCAGTTCCTCGCGCCGCGGATTGCTGTCGGCGCCCGCCACGGTGAAGAAGACCGACAGCACGCGGTCGAGATCCCGCCCTGCCGCTTCCAGGGCTTCGATCGTGTTGGCGAAATCGGCAGGCATCCCGTTGTCCGCGATCGCCGCGATCTCGGCCTTGTGGGTCTCGAGCGCCGCGTCGAGCGCGGGGGCGAAATCCTCGTCGGAAATGCGGTCGAAGGGGGCGAGGCCGAAGGGCGTGCGCCAGGCGTCCAGAAGGGGGTTCGTCATCGGGCAACTCCTGTTTCCGGGGGAACCTATGTCCGCCCTGCCACCCGGTCCAGAGGGGGCGCGCCATTTTGCGGGTTGCGGCGGCCCCGGCCTTTCGGCCAGCCTGCGGCAAAAGGAAAGGAAGACCCATGACCGACCGCAACCGCAAACCCGGCCTGATGACCACCGCGATTCACGCGGGCGAGACCCCGGACGAGACCACGGGCGCCTCGGCCCCGGCGATCCACATGTCCTCGACCTTCGTGTCGGACAGCGTCTCGGGCTTCTCCGCCCATGACCTGACGGATGACTCGCCGTTTCTCTATGCGCGCTGGTCGAACCCGACGGTCGCGATGCTCGAGGCCAAGATCGCCGCGCTGCAGGGAACCGAGGCCTGCCTCTGCACCGCCTCCGGCATGGCGGCGGCGACGGCGATCTTCCTGACCTTCCTGTCGGCGGGCGATCATGTCATCGTGTCGGATGTATCCTATGCCGGGGTCGCGGAACTGGCGCGCGACACGCTTCCGCGCCTGGGGATCGAGGTCACGACCGTGAACATGTCGGACCTCGGCGCCCTTGCCGCCGCCGTCCGGCCGAACACGAAACTGATCCACACCGAAAGCCCGGTGAACCCGATCCTGCGCCTGACCGATCTGGCCGCGGTATCGCGGATCGCGCACGACGCGGGCGCGCTGCATTCGACCGACGCGACCTTCTCCTCGCCGCTCGGCATGGACACGGGCGCTTTGGGCGTCGATCTGGTGATGCATTCGATCACCAAATATATCGGCGGCCATGGCGACGCGGTGGGCGGCGCGGTCGCGGGTCGGGCCGATCTGATCCGGCGGATGCGGCTCGAGGCCGGCATCCATCACGGCGGCATCCTTTCGCCCTTCAACGCCTGGCTGATCGCACGGGGCGCGGCCACCCTGCCCCTTCGGATGAAGGCCCATGCCGCGGGCGCCCGGGCCGTGGCCGAATGGCTGGAAACGCGCCCTTCGGTGACGCGGGTGATCTATCCCGGCCTGCCCTCGCATCCGCAGCACGAGCTGGCGCAACGCCAGATGAAGACTGCCTCGAGCATGATCGGCTTCCAGGTGGGCAGCGCCGCGCAGGGCCGCGAGATCGCCCAGGCGATGATCGAGAAGCTTCGGATCATCCACTACGCCGTCAGCCTGGGCCATCACCGCAGCCTGGTCTTCTGGATGGAGACCGAGGGCCTGATGGAGACATCCTTCCGCCTGAGCGGCGCGGCCGCCGAAAGCTACCGTGCCTTCGCGGGCGAGGGGATATTCCGTCTGTCCGTGGGCCTCGAAGATGCCGAGGACCTGATCGCCGACCTCGCCCGCGTGATCTGACGGCCCTGTCTTCCTCTCGCCGAAAACATCCGGGGGGTCGCAATTGTCTCGCCATGGGTCCGAGAGACAATGGCGACGGGGGGCGCCGCCCCCCCTTGCCTATCCTGTCTTCCCGCAGACCGGACACTCGGGGCGGGCCTCCAGCGCGATCTTGCGCGTCTCGCCCCAGAGCGCGTCATAGATCAGCATCTCGCCGCGCAGTGGCTGGCCCGCGCCCGTCAGCAGCTTGACCGCCTCGACCGCCATCATCGCCCCGATCACGCCCGGCAAGGGGCTGATCACCCCCGCCTCGGCACAGGAGGGTGCAAGGCCCGGCGCGGGCGCTTCGGGAAAGACGCATTGATAGCAGGGCCCGCCCCGCGCGGGATCGAAGACGCTGATCTGGCCTTCCCACTGCGCCAGCGCCCCCGAGATCAGCGGACGCCCCGTCGCCACCGCCGCCCGGTTGGCCAGGTAGCGGGTGTCGAAATTGTCGGTGCCGTCGAGGATCACGTCATAATCCGAAAACAGTTCGCCCGCGATCTCGGGCGTCAGCCGCCGGTGATAGGGGCGCACCTCGATGAAGGGGTTCAGCGCCCGCATGGCGCGTTCGGCCGAAAAGACCTTGGGCACGCCGATATCGGCGTCGCGGTGGATCACCTGGCGCTGAAGATTGGCGTTGTCGACCTCGTCGCCGTCGATCACGCCCACGGTCCCCACCCCCGCGGCCGCCAGGTAGAGAAGCGCGGGCGAGCCGAGGCCGCCCGCCCCGATCACCAGGACACGCCCCTGTTTCAGCTTCTTCTGGCCTGCGCCGCCCACCTCGCGCAGCACGATGTGCCGGGCATAGCGGCCGAGTTCGGTCTCGGAGAACGTGCCCTGCGGCTTGACCGGCGCGGCGGCCGCCTCGCGCCTCGCGG
>SBFT01000193.1 GCA_006227805.1 Paracoccaceae bacterium | reverse complement strand
AAGCGCGCGCGCAGCGCGGTGGGCATCGGGCGCGGCGTCAGGATGCGCACCTGCGGGCCGGTGCGCCGGGTCTCGGCCGCCCAGGACCGCGCCAGCGCCATCTGTGCGGCCTTTGTGGCACCATAGGCGCCGTGGAAACCGGCGCCCACCGCGTCGGGGTCGTCGAAGAAGACTGCCGTGCCGGTCTGGCCCAGCAGGGGGGCGACGAAGGGAATGAGAACCGACACCGCGTTGGCGTTGACACTGACCGATTTCGTCCAGTCCCTGGCGTCCACATGGTCGGCGGGCGAGAGGGGCGCGGCATGGATCGCGCAATGCGCCCAGAGATCGACATGGCCCCAGCGGTCATGGATGCCCCGGCACAAGGTCGCCATCGCGCCCGCGTCGGTGATGTCCATGGGTGCCAGCGTCGCGGCGCCGCCCCTGGCCTTGATGCGGTCGTCGAGTTCTTCCAGCGCGCCCACGGTGCGGGCGACGGCGACGACGTGATGCGATGGCGCAAGCGCCTCGGCAAGTGCTGCGCCGAGGCCGCGGGACGCTCCGGTAATGAGGGCGATTTTCTGGGTCATGCGCGCCGATGTGCGCCGGGACGCGTCCGGGGTCAAGCCCCTGCGCGTCGAAGGCGGCCGGGTCTCAGCCCTGCGGCATCTCGAGAACGACCTGCCGGCCATTGCGGTCCAGCATCAGCCGGTCGGGCGCGATCGCGACCACCTGTCCGCCGTCCAGCCTGTCGCCCACGCCGAGGGTCAGGACCTTGCCGCCCCGGGTCAGGACCAGCGCGCGGCGCAACGCGTCGGTGCCGGTGGTGCCGATCAGGGTGAACCGGCCGAGCGTCAGGGCGCCTTCGGTGGTGGCCAGCGCTTCGGCCCTGGCCATGTCCGGCGCGGGGCCCTCGGTTGCGGGTTCGGTATCTGCCATGCGTGCCTGCCAGGTTCTTGCTGCGTTGCGGCATGGGCGCTAGCATGGGCATCGGGCAGGGGAAAGCCCGCCCCGGAGGGATCGGCGGAAGCCTGCGCAGAGAGGTCCCGGATGTCGGCGACGCGTCCTTCCGGCGCGTTACTCGGCCGCCTTCAGCTGGAACCCCTTCTCGATCATGTCGGCGGGTTTCACCGGGTATTCGCCCGAGAAGCAGGCGTCGCAATATTGCGGCGCCCTGGGGTCGCGGCCGCGCGCCTCGCCCACGGCGCGGTAGAGACCGTCGAGCGAGATGAAGCGCAGGCTGTCCACCGCAAGGTGGTCGCGCATTTCCTCCTCGCTCATCGTGGCGGCCAGGAGTTTCTCGCGCTGGGGAGTGTCGACGCCGTAGAAGCAGGGCCAGGCGGTGGGTGGCGAGGCGATGCGGAAATGCACCTCTCGCGCGCCCGCGTCCAGGATCATTTCCTTGATCTTGCGGCTGGTGGTGCCGCGCACCACGCTGTCATCCACCAGGATCACCCGCTTGCCCTGGATCAGGGCGCGGTTGACGTTCAGCTTCAGCCGCACGCCCATGTTGCGGATCTGTTCGGTGGGTTCGATGAAGGTGCGGCCCACATACTGGTTGCGGATGATCCCCATGCCGTAGGGGATGCCCGACTGGCGCGCATAGCCGATGGCGGCGGGGGTGCCGCTGTCGGGGACGGGACAGACGAGGTCGGCCTCGACCGGGGCTTCCCTTGCCAGTTCCACGCCGATCGCCTCGCGCGTCTCGTAGACGGACCGTCCGCCGATGATCGAGTCGGGGCGCGAGAAATAGACATGTTCGAAGATGCAGAAGCGCGGGCGCACCGGGCGGAAGGGCCTGCGGCTTTCGACGCCTTCATGGTTGATGACGACCATCTCGCCCGGTTCGATCTCGCGCACGAAATCGGCGCCGATGATGTCCAATGCGCAGGTCTCGGAACTGAGCACCCAGCCGTCGCCCAGCTGGCCCAGCACCAGCGGGCGCACGCCCAGCGGGTCGCGCACGCCGATCAGCTTGGTGCGCGTCATCGCGACGACGGAAAAGGCGCCCTCGACCTTGCGCAGGGCTTCCTCCATCTTGTCGGGAATGTTGCGGCCCATCGAGCGCGCCATCAGGTGGATGATGCATTCGCTGTCCGACGAGGACTGGAAGATCGAGCCCCGGTCGATCAGTTCGCGGCGCAGCGAATTGGCGTTGGTGAGGTTGCCGTTATGCGCGATTGCCGCGCCGCCCATCGAGAATTCGCCGAAGAAGGGCTGCACGTCGCGGATCTGGGTCTGGCCTTTCGATCCCGCGGTGGAATAGCGCACATGCCCGATGGCCAGCGGTCCGGGCAGCGTCTCCATCACCGACTGCGAGGTGAAGTTGTCGCGCACATAGCCGAAGCGGCGGACCGAGTTGAAGCCGTGTTCGGGGTCGTGGCTGACGATGCCGCCGGCTTCCTGTCCCCGATGCTGAAGCGCGTGCAGCCCCAGCGCCACGAAACTGGCCGCGTCCTTGACGCCGATCACGCCGAAGATGCCGCATTCCTCGCGCAGCTTGTCGTCGTCTTCCGCCTGAGGGAGCCAGGCGTCGATGTCGAAGGGGCTTGCGGGCAGAAGGCGCGGATCAGACAAAGGGCAGCTCCGAATCCCGGGCAGGGTCACAACCTTCTTCCTAGAAGGTCAGGCGAGATATGTCACGAAAGGATCACAGATCAACCCGTGACGTCGGCATGTCGGGATCGCCGCCGCCGCGTGGTGCGGCGGTTACTGCGGTGCGGCGCAGGAACTGACCAGGCTTTCATACTGCGCGGTGATCCAGCCCAGCGCCTGTTCGGGGTTCTGCTCCTCGATCCGGTCCGAGAACTGCTCGAAGACCAGCGCCGAGCGGCTTTCGTCCACGATCGTGTAGCTTTCGCCGGTGATCACGGTGTCGTAGACGAAGAAGGCGATGGCCACCAGCAGGACGCCGCGCGCGACGCCGAAGAGAAAGCCCAGGCCCTGGTCGACGCCCCCCAGCGCCGAGCGCTGCACCAACGAGGAAAAGAGCGGCGTGAAGAAGCTGACCACGATCAGCGCGACCGCGAAGACCGCCGCGAAGGCCGCGATCAGTCCGAGTTCGCAACTGTCCGAGATGAAGTCGCCCAGAACCGGGATTTCCTTGACCAGGGGTTCGACCGTGGGCGCGAAGACGAAGCCCAGGACAGCAGCGGCGATCCAGCCCGCGATCGCCATGGATTCGCGCACCAGTCCCCGCGAATAGGCCAGGAGCGCGGACAGAACGATGACCACGGCCACGATACCGTCGATGATGGTAAAGCCTTCCATATCCCTCGCCTGCCTCTTCCTGTCCGACGGATGCCCGCCTGCCCTTTTGCCCGTCCGCCCTTCAGCCGGCACCGAAGACCGCGCCGACGAACCCGATCAGATCGCCATGGGTCTGCACGTTCAACCCCGTCTCGGACCCGGTCTTGCCGCCCGCGGGCGCCATGGCGCGTGAGAAACCAAGTTTTTGCGCTTCTTTCAACCTGTTTTCGGTCTGGGTGGCGGGACGCAGCGCACCCGAGAGGCTGATCTCGCCGAAAACGACGGTATCGGCGGGCAGGGCCACGTCCTCGCGCGCGGACAGAAGGGCGGCGGCCACGGCCAGGTCGGCGGCGGGTTCGCTGATCTTCAGGCCACCCGCCACGTTGAGATAGACGTCGAGCCCGGTGAAGGGGATCCCGCAGCGCGCCTCGAGCACCGCGAGGATCATCGCCAGCCGCCCGCCGTCCCAGCCCACGACCGTGCGGCGCGGCTGGGAATGGGGGCTGGGCGCCACCAGCGCCTGCACTTCGACGAGGACGGGACGGGTCCCCTCGATCCCGGCGAAGACGACCGATCCGGGCGAGGGCGCGCCGCGTTCGGAGAGAAACAGCGCGGATGGGTTCGTCACCTCGGCCAGGCCCTGGCCCGTCATCTCGAAGACGCCGATCTCGTCGGCGGGGCCGAAGCGGTTCTTGACGCTGCGCAGGATGCGGAACTGGTGGCCGCGCTCACCCTCGAAATAGAGGACGGTGTCGACCATGTGTTCGACCACGCGCGGCCCCGCGATCTGGCCGTCCTTGGTGACATGGCCCACCAGGATCACGGATGTGCCGCGCCGCTTGGCGAAGGCGGTGAGCTCATGCGCGGCGGCGCGCACCTGCGTCACCGATCCGGGCGCGCTGTCGACATTGTCGGCCCACATGGTCTGGATCGAATCGATGATCGCAAGCGCGGGGCGTTCGGCGTCGAGCGTCGTCAGGATGTCGCGCAGGTTGGTGTCCGCCCCCAGCCGCACCGGCGCGTCCGCAAGCCCCAGGCGCTGGGCGCGCATCCTGACCTGCGCCGCCGCCTCCTCGCCCGAGATGTAGAGAACCCCCAGGCCCGCCCGCGCGAACTGCGCCGCCGCCTGCAACAGAAGCGTGGACTTCCCGATGCCCGGGTCGCCCCCCACCAGCGTCGCCGAGGCGCGCACGAGGCCCCCGCCGAGGACGCGGTCCAACTCTCCCAGCCCCGACATGGTGCGCGGCGGCGGCGCCTCGGCTTCGGCCAGATGGGTCAGCGCGATCGCCGCCCCCTTGCGCCCGCCCAGCGACTTTGCGGGCGGCCCTGCGGACAGCGGCGTGTCCTCGACGATGGTGTTCCACGCGCCGCAGCCCTCGCAGCGTCCCGACCATTTCGAGAAGCCGGCGCCACAGGCAGTGCAGGAGAAGGTCTTGACGGACTTGGCCATGGACAGGTCTTAGCCGAGGGGGGGCGAGAGGGGAAGCGCGGCCTTCGCGACGGCTTTCTGCCGGGGTCCTGCCATCTTTTCGCCACAACATGTGGCTGCCCAGTGACAGTAGCGGGGCAGAAATTGGGTTGGGCGCTTTTGCCGGTGCCATGGCCGCGCTTGCCGATTAGGGTCACCTGAAAAGCAAAGGTGTCGCAGGACGCTGTCGTGTTCAGGGGTGAGCGGATGAAACATACGGGATTTGCGCTGGCATTGGCGGCGGGCACTGCGCTCTGGGCAGGCCAGGCCCATGCGCAGGAGCTGAAACTGACCACGACCTTCGCGGGCGGGAACGGTCAAAGCGGGAATGCCTTCGATATCCGGGTGGGCGGATCCGCCATCACGCTGAGGGCTCTGGAGCTGCACCTTGATGGAACATCAGCCCAAAGGCTGAACTTCTGGTTCCGCGAGGGCAGCGTCATCGGCAATCTCGGCTCGTCCGTCGGATGGACAAGGCTGGATCAAGCGGTCCTGACGGGCGCGGGAAGCGGAAACCCGACACCCTGGGACATCGCCGATCAGGTGTTCGATGCGAACACCGAATACGCGATCCTGATCCTCAGCGAAGGTAGTGGCCTCGATTACACCAACTCGCCCAGCGGGGTCGGGACGGATGCGGCATCCGACGCCAACCTGACCATCGAACACGGCTTCGGCGTGGCCTACAACACGGGCGATCCCGACGGGTTCGGCGGGAGCACCTTCCAGCCCCGGACGTGGAATGGGTCCATCATCTATGTCCTTGGCGGAAACCTAGGGTCGGCTTCGGACGCGCTGACCGCGACCGCGGGCACCTCGGCCCGACTGATCGTGATCGGCGCCGACGGCGTGGTGCGCGATGCCGGCCAGGTCTCGATCGCGGCGCGCAACAGCCAGTTCATCCTGACGCGCAGCGAAGAGGGCACGGGCGAGACCAACGGCGTCATCTCGACCCAGGGCGCGCCGGGTCTTGCCGGCAACGTTTATGCATGGGCCGAACTGACGGGCTTCCGGTCGAATGATTTCGGCACGGGCAACGGGACGCTCTCGGGCGGCGGCCTGCAGATCGGCGCGGATGTGGGCGTCGGACCGGACATGGTCGCGGGCCTGTCGCTGGGCCATTCGCAGGTCAAGTCCAGCGATGCGGGCACGACGAATGACGGCGACTACACCTATCTCCAGCCCTATTTCTCGTATCGCAGGGGTGCCTGGGCAGGAACGGCCAGCCTGATCTGGGGCAAGGGCAGTTTCGACCAGAACGCGGGCGCGGGCACGGCGGACGTCGAGCTGGCGGCCGTCACCTTCGAAGGCGGCTACGACAATGCCCTGGGGGGCAATCTGACCCTGACGCCGACCGTTGGCCTGATCCATGGCCGCGAGGATACCGACGGCACCGGCGGCACGCTGGCGGGGACTTCCAGCGACGTGACCTTCACGCAGGTGTCCCTGGGGGCGCGGCTGACCCATGCGACCGGGCAAGGCACGCTGTTCGCGGGCCTGCATGCGGAATACCTGAACAACGACACCGTGTCGGTCCTGGCCCAGAACCTGCTGGCCAATGATGGCTGGACCGGGCGTCTGGAACTGGGCGGCGAGACGGCGCTGGCCAATGGCATGCAGCTGAGCACCTCGGTCGAGGTTTCGGGTCTGGGGGGCGACATGCAGACCGCGACCGGCGCCGTGAAGATCGCGCTGCGGTTCTGAGGGTCACGGGCGCGCGTCAGACCCCCTTGTGCGCCCGGTCCGTCGCCCAGGACAGGGCGAGGCCCGAGAGGATGCAGAAGGTGAAGAGATAGAGGCCCCAGGCGACCTCGATCCGGCCGAGGCCGATGCCCTTGGCGATGGTGATGTAGAGCGCGATCAGGAACACGTCCGCCATCGCCAGCTTGCCCAGCACATGCAGCGCCGGCAGAAGGCGCGGGCTGGCCAGCCGCCATTGCACCAGCACCAGCCCGATGGTCTTGAGATAGGGCGCAAACAGCGCAAACGCCGTGACCACCAGCGCCAGGAAGACATCCGTTCCCCACAGCGACTGCAGCCCGGTGATGACGGAAATCTCGGAGAGGCCGAAGAGCGGCAGGAGGCCCGCCCGCATCAGCGGCGCGAACCAGGCGACCGGGTAGAGCACCAGCAGCGCCAGGATCAGGCCGCGCAGCGGGGCGGCGTTCCCCGGCACCACCACGTCGTCCACGAGCTCGGTTGGTCGATCCACCTCGAACACGACCGCACGCTCGTGATCGTGCAACCCGACGGCGAGGTGTTCGCCCGAACACGACCCGACATCGCCGAGCAGACGCACGATCACCGCGGACGACGACGAACTGCGGCGTGACGCACGCTCCCGACCC
>SBFT01000115.1 GCA_006227805.1 Paracoccaceae bacterium | reverse complement strand
GGCCTTCCCGTCATCGCCGTGCTGCATGGTCAGAACACCAACCGGGCCTATCTGAGCGCCGGCAGCCAGTCCGACAGGTTCCGCAAGGCGCTTTCGGCGGTCGACCGGCTGGTCATCGTCGGCGAACCGATGCGCGCCTATGCCGGGCTGCTGGCGGGGCGCGGGGATCATCTCGCGGTCATCGGCAACGGTGTCGACGCGCCCGAGCGGATGCGCGTCCCGCCCGACCCGGACACCGCGCCGGTCGAGCTGATCACCGTGGCGAACCTTCAGGAGGGCAAGGGCATCGATCTCCTGATCGCGGCGCTTGCGCGCCTTGCGGCTGACGGCGCGGGCGACTGGCGTCTCCGCGTCGTCGGGGATGGCCCGTTGCGCGACGCGCTGCAGGCGCAGGCGGCGCGCGCCGGTCTGGACGCGCGCATCCGACTTCTGGGCGCCCGGTCCAATGCGCAGGTCTTCGCGCTTCTGGCCGAGGCCGATGTCTTCGTGCTGCCCTCCTTCCGAGAGGCCTTCGGCGTGGCCTATCTCGAGGCGATGTCGACGGGATTGCTGACGATCGGGGTTCAGGGCGAAGGCCCCTCCCAGTTCATCGACCACGGCAGGACCGGGTTCCTGGTCGCGCCGCGTTCGGTCGACAGCCTGGTCGCGACCCTGCGCCCCGTGCTGACGGGGCCGCGCGACGGGTGGCGGCGCATCGCGGCTGCGGGCGCGGCCCATGCCCGGACGCACTGCACCTGGCAGACCCATGCCGAACAGCTGACCGACCTGATGGACCGGGTCATCGAGGGTCCTCCGGGATGAGCGGGCCGCCGGCGGCGATGGCGGTGCTGATCGAACCGGCGCCCTACATGGTGCGCCTGCTGGACGAGTTGCGGGCCCAGTGGGCCGGGCCTGTCGATGGCTGGTTCATCGGCGCCTCGGTCACCCAGGGCTGGAGCGGGGCGCAGGAGGGACAGGGCTACGGGATCCTGCCTCGATCGCAGGCGGCGGCGCTGGGCGCGCTCTGGCGCGAGATGCGCCGGACGCAGCCCGCGATCGTCTTCGTGGCGGGGTGGAGCCATCCCCTGATCGTCGCGGCGATCCTGATGGCGCGTCTGTCGGGTGCGCGGGTCGTCAGCATGTCGGACACCTGGACCAGTGCCTCGAGCGGGCTGCGCGCCCTGTCCAGGAGGAGGCTCCTGCGACTGGTGCACCGGTTCACGCCGGCGGGTCGGCGGCAGGCGCGCTACCTGCGCGCGCAGGGCGTGCCCGCCGATCGCATCTTTCCCGCAAACATGACCTCCGACACGGCAGGCATCCGCGCTGCCCTGGCGGGTGCGGCTCCGAACCGCCGCCAGCGGCTGCGCGCCGAGATGGGCGTCGCGGACCATGACCCTGTGTTCCTCTTCGTCGGGCGGCTGGAACCGGTCAAGGGCCCGGACCTTCTGCTGGCCGCCTTCACGGCCCTGCCCGGCACGCAGGACGCCCGCCTCGTCGTCGTCGGCGACGGCACCATGCGGGACCAGGTGATCGCGGCCGCCGCCCTGGACCCGCGGATCCTCTTTCGCGGCCGGCTCGAGGGCGAGGCACTGTGGGAACAGTTCGCCGCCGCCGACATCCTTGTCGTGCCGTCCCGGTCCGAAGCCTGGGGCCTCGTGGTGAACGAAGCCCTGGCGGCGGGTCTGGGCGTCATCGTGCACGATTGCTGCGGATGCATCGACGACCTGGTGATCGCGGGAGAAACCGGAACCGTGGTGCCCACCGGCGACGCCGCGGCGCTGCGGCAATCCCTTCTCGACCTCTGCCGCGACCCCGCGCGGATCGCGACCTTCAAGCGCAATGGTGCGGCCTTGATCGCGACCTGGACCACGCAGGCCTGGGCCGCGAACATCCTCGCCGCCTGGCGGGACGCGCTGGGCGCGTCGCCCGCCCGGAGGGACGCGACCTGCGCGTGAACCGAAAGGTCCTGGGCGCCCTTCTGGCGCTGGGCATGGTCGCGACCGCCGGGCCCAGCGTCACCTATGTCAACGCCGTGCTGACCCCCGGGATGCGCTGGGTGGTGGTGATGGTGCTGGCCGCGGCCCTGTTCCTGACGCGCAACCTCTTCCGCGGCCTCGACGGGTCGACCCGGCTGATCGCCTTCGCCATGCTGTCCTACGCGGTGCTGTCGACGCTCTGGTCCCCCGTGCCCGATCTGACGATCTTCAAGTCGCTGGCCTATGTCGCGGTCGCGATTTCCTATTCGGCGGTCGGCGCGGTCTGGGTCCGCCATGCGAACCGCGCAAACGTGATGCATGTGTTCTGGCCCCTGGCGATGCTGGCGCTGGCCGCCTCGCTGGGGGGTGTGGTCGCGCCGGATGCGGCGCTGCGCATGAACGAGTCGGTGACGCTGTTCCGCGGGCTGACCTTCAACTCGAACTTCCTCGGGATGCTGGTCCTCGGGGCCTTGCCCCTGCCTTTGTGGCATCTCCTGCAACCCGACCTGACGCCGCGGCAGCGATGGTTCCACTACGCGCTGCTGGCGGTTCTGCTGCAGATCCTGCTGACCACGGTGTCGCGCGCCAGCCTGCTGAGTGCGGCGATCCTGCTTGTGTTCTTCTTCTACGCAAGGGGCGCGGGCCGGTTCACGCTGGTCGTGATGACGGCGATCATCTCGGTCCTGGTCGCGTCCCTGCTGATGCCGGATCTGATGGCCGACCTGATCGCGCAATATGTCTACAAGGGCGCCGATCCCGGCCTGTCGGCTCTGGCCTCGCGCGAGGCGACCTGGTCCGCCTCGCTGGAAGGCGCGCTGCAGGGCGGGATGTTCGGACTGGGCTATGGCGCCTCCTTCGGCGACAACGACTTCATCCTGGGCCTCGGCGCCACGACCTATGGCCGCGAGAAGGCCAACGTCTTCCTCGCGATCGTCGAGGAGATCGGCCTGTTCGGTTTTGCCCTCTTCATCGCGATGCTGGTCACGATCCTGATGCGCGCGGTCTCCGACATCAGGTCGACGCGGAACCCCAGCGCCCGCGCCATGCTGCTCCTGCTGGTGGGGTTCATCGTCGCGATGACCGTTCATGCCCAGTTCGAGGCCTGGATGTTCTCGCCCGGTGGCGCGCTGACGCCCGCGTTCTGGGCGGCGATCGGGATGCTGACCGGGATCGGCCGCGATTGCCGGCTCGAGCGCCGCGCCCGGGCCGAACGGCGGATCGCCGAACGGCAAGGCCAGCAGGCCGCGATCGCATCCTGAAGGTCACCAGCCGAAGGCACAGCACCCGATGTCCAAGGACCCACCCCTGCGCAGGATCGAGAAGCTGGACCTCGCCAGCTTCCGCAAGCCCGAGATTCCGGGCAATCGCGGCGCCGTCTGGCGGGCCGCCTGGTATCTGACCAACGCGCTGGTCTTCCGCTCCGCGATCCTCGGCCTTCTTCCGAACCGGGCAAAGACCGCACTTCTGCGCGCCTTCGGGGCGCGCGTGGGCAGGGGTCTGGTCTGCAAGCCCCGCGTGACCATCAAGTATCCGTGGTTCCTGGACATCGGGGACCATGTCTGGATCGGCGAGGATGTCTGGATCGACAATCCCGGCCCGGTCCGCATCGGCAGCCATGTCTGCCTCAGCCAGGGCGTCAGGCTGCTGACCGGCAGCCACGACTGGTCGCGCCCGGATTTCGCCTTCTTCGCCCGGCCCATCACCTTGGGGGACGGCGTCTGGGTGACTGCGTTCCGGGTCATCCGCCCCGGGGTCGAGGTGCCCGCGCACAGCGTCGTCCTGGGCGATCTCAGCGCCTCGGACCTGCGCGCGCCGCAATGACGGCCCCGACCCGGAGATGATCCCGGGCCCGCAACCGGGGGACGGACCCACCGGCGCCGCGCGCGTCACGGTGAACGGGATCATCACCTGGACCCGGATCGTCGGCGTTCTGATCGCCAGGCTGGTGACGACGCGCCTGTTGCTCGAGGCGATGGGGATCGAGGGCTATGGCGCCTATTTCGCGGCGGTCTCGGTGGCGTTGCTGATCGGCTTTCTGACCGCGGCGATGCAATCGACCAGCCTGCGGGCGATCGCGCTCGAGACCGGCGGAGAGGCGGCGCAGTCGCGGTTGTTCAACGCGCTTCTGGGCCTGCATCTTCTGGTGGCGCTTGCGATCCTTGGCATCGGCGCCTCGCTGGGCCTGTGGTTCGTGAACGCGGCCCTGTCCATTCCGGCCGAGGTGTCGGACGCGGCGGCCTTCGCCTTCCTGTGCATCCTGGTCGCGACGACCTTCGGCGCCGTGCTGGCGCCCTACGAGGCGTTTCTCCAGTCACGCGAACGCTTCGCGGTCTTTGCCGTCCTCGATCTGCTGGGGGCCTGGCTGATGGTGCCGGTCAGCTATTGGCTGACCACGCTTCAGACCGGTCGGATCGAGACCTTCGCCCTGATTTCGGCGGGGGCGGCCATGGCCACGGCGCTGGCGGGCGTCGCGGTGGCGCTGCGCGACTACCCCGCGACCCGGCCGCGACCGCGCCTGTTATTCGACGCATCGGTGTTGCGCCGACACGGGGCGATCTTTTCATGGACCCTCGTGGGATCGCTCTCGGCGGTGGCGCGCACCCAGGGGCTGACGATCATCGTCAACGTGATCGGGGGGCCGGTGGCCAGCGCGGCCTTCGCGGTGGGCAACCAGATCGCCGCGGCGGTGGGTCAGTTCGCGACATCGATCCGGACCGTGCTGGCGCCCCGCATCTACGGCAGGGAGGCGCAGGGCGACCGCGACAGGATGCTGGGGCTCGCCTTCACGGCCTGCAAGATCTCGACGCTGGTCGCCCTGGCGCTGGCGGTTCCCCTGATCGTCGAAATGCCCGCGGTCCTGCGTCTGTGGCTTGGCCAGGCCGATACGACGATCCTGTTCGTCGCGATCGTCCTGCTTATCAACCAGGTCATCGACCAGACGTCGGCCGGAACCGGGATCGCGCATATGGCGACGGGCAGGATCGCGCGCTATCAGCTGGTCGCGGGAGGGGTGTCGCTCGTGATGCTGCCGGTGGCCTACTGGACCGGCGCGACCACGGGCGATTTTCGCGATGCCCTCGTCGTGGCGGTCGCGTTCACGGCGCTGGTCGCCGTGGTCCGGGTCCGGCTGTTCGATGTCCATGTCGGCGGCGCGACGCGGCGCTGGCTGCGCGAGACCTGGGCGCCGGTCCTGGCCGCGCTGCTGCCGCCCCTGGCGGTTGCGCTGGCGATCGAGGCCAGCCTGCCGGCCTCGGTCGGGCGCCTGGTCCTGGTCACCGGCGCAAGTGGCGTGGTCTTGCTGCTCAGCGCATATCTCCTCGGTCTGACGTCGGACGAGAAGACCCAGGTCCGGGCGATGTTCCGCCGGACGCCCGGGACGAAATGACCGGGTCCGCGCAAAGGCCCCGCGCCATCGTCGCCCATGGCATCTGGGGACGGGGTGGCGCCGAGGCCGCCGCGATGTGGATCATCGCGGCGCTGGTCGAAGACTTCGAGGTGACGGTCCATACCCGCGGCGGATTCGACCTCGCGGCATTGAACGCCCTGGCGGGCACGCGGATCGCACCCGGCGCGGTGACGCTGCGGATGGCCGGGGTCGAGGATCGCCTGCCCATCGGCGCGCTGGCGGCGGGGCGGTTCCTGCGGTCGCTGCAAGGTGCCGGGGCGGACTACGACCTCTGCGTCAGTGCCTCGGGCATCCTGCCCTGGGGGCGGCCCGCGCTGCACTTCCTGTCCTCGATCGACTGCGATCCCCGGCTTGCCGCCGGGCGCGGGCACAAGGGGCGCCGCTCGCCGAGGGCGAGGCTCTCGGACCTGGTCCAGCGCGCTGCCGCCGGCATCCCCCCCGCCGAAGGGGGCGGGCTTTTCGTCGCGAATTCGGAGTGGCTGGCGGGCGTCTGCGCACCGGTCTGTTCCGGCCCGGTCGAAGTCATCCACCCCGCCGTCGTCGCACCGCCGCCGGGCGCGCCCTGGGACAGGCGCGACGACACCGTCCTCGTCTTCGGCCGCATCGCGCCGGAAAAGCGCGTCGAGACGTGCATCCGCATCGTCGAGCGGGCGCGCGCCTCGGGTTTCGGCGGCGGGCTGGTGATCGCGGGCCCCGAGGGGACCGCCGATTACGCGGCGCGCATCCGCGCGCAGGCGCAGGGGCGCGACTGGATCACGGTTCTGCCTGCTCGGACGGGGGCGGACCGGGACGCCCTTCTGGGGCGTGTCAGATACGGCCTGAATGCCTGCGAGACCGAAGCCTTCGGCATCTCCACCGCCGAGATGACCGCGGCGGGCGCGGTCGTGCTGGTGCCGCAGGGAACCGGCCAGGGCGAGATCGTCCCGGACCCGTTCCAGCACTACCGTTCGGAGGAGGAGGCGGCGGCGAAGCTGGTGGCGCTGGGCCGGGACGGGGCCTTGCAGCGCCGCCTGCACGCAGAGGCGCTTGCCCGGCGGGACCGCTTCGGCCCCGATCGCTTCGTCGGGCACGTGCGCCGGGTCGCGGAGCGGGCGCTGTCCCTGACGCGGCCGGGCGGACCGGACTGACCGCCATGGCGGAGATCACCGTCCTGCATGTGGTGCCGGACCTGCGCCGAAAGGCAGGCGGCATCGCCGCCACCGTGCCCGCCCTGGCCGAGGCATTGCGCGCGCTGGGCGTCGAGAGCCGTTTCGTCACCTTCGCCCATGACGGCGATCCCGACCCGGCGGGGCGCATGACGCTGGCCGCCGCCCGGGATGCGCGCCGCCCCGACCGGCTGGGGCGGCTGATGGGCGCGGCGCTGAGCGACCTCCCCCCGGATACGGTGCTGCACAGCCATGGTCTCTGGACCCTCCTGAACCATGCCGGGATGGCTGCCGCCGCGCGGATGGGGCGGCCCACCGTGCTCAGCCTGCATGGCATGTTGCTTCCCTGGGCGCGGCGGCACCGCAAGCTGCGCAAGGACCTGGCCTGGCTGCTCTACCAGCGGCGCGACCTTCTGCGCGCGGACCGGGTGCACGTCACCTCGGCCGAGGAGGCGCGGATCGCAACCGCGATCGCGGGCGAGGCGGCGGTGGCGCGGATCTCCTTCGGCGTCGCCCTGCCCGAGGCACCGCCCCCTGCC
>SBFT01000279.1 GCA_006227805.1 Paracoccaceae bacterium | reverse complement strand
ACCAGGTTGGGGTTCTCGGCTTCCAGCATGGCGGGCGTCACCACGTGGCGGTCCAGGATCAGCTTGCGCGTGTCCGGGGCATAGGCCTCGAGGATGTCGAGCGCGCGGTCGGCGAAGGCCTCGCCCGCCTGCGCCCAGTCTGTCGCCGCGATCTGGCCCGCGGCGTCGCCGGTGATCCTGCCGGGCGCCATGCGCACCTGGAGCCAGAGGACGTGTTTTCCCGCGGGCGCGCGGGACGGGTCCACGACCGTCGGCTGTCCGCAGACGATGACGGGTTCGTCCGGCAGAAGCCCCGCCCTGGCCTGGGCATAGGTGCGCGCCATCTGGTCCAGCGAGGGTGCGAGGTGCACATAGGCAAAGCGTTTCAGTTCCGGCGCGCGCCAGTTGGGCAGCCCGTCCATCGCCAGGTGGATCATCATCGTGCCGGGCGCATGGCTGAAGGCGCGCATCGCCGCCTCGTGGCGCGCGTCGCCCGTGCCGCCGGTCAGGCGCAGGAGGGCCTGCGGCGCGACATTGGCCACGACCGCCCTGTCCGCGCCGATGAAGCGCCCGTCGGTCAGCACGACGCCGGTGGCGCGGCCCGCGGCCTGTTCGATCGCGGTCACCTCGGCGTTGCATTCGACGCGCCCGCCGCGGCTTTCGATCATCGCGACCATGGCGCGGATCATCGTGTCGGCGCCGCCCTGTCCCAGCACCATGCCGAAGGCCTGTCCCGCCATCGCCTCGAGATAGGGAAAGACCGCGCCGCCCGCGACATCGGGGGCGAAATCCAGATGCATCCCCCAGGCCCCGAGCGTGGCCTTGACGTGCGGGCTCTCGAAGGTTTCATCTAGCCAGGCCCGCGGCGACATCGTCAGGAATCGCGCGAGGTCAAGCGCGCCGCCCGCGCCCTGTCCGCGCCAGGTCTTCCAGCCTAAAGATGCGAATGCACGTAAATTCATGGGCGCGCCCAGCACGTCCAGAATGGGTCCGACCCGGGCGGGAAACTCGGCTGTCAGCCGCGCCCAGGTCGCCGCGTCGGCCTCGGAAAAGCCGCGGATGCGCGCCGTGGTCAGGGCCGCGTCGTTCGAGATGCCCAGCCAGCGCCCGTCCTTGAACGCGGTCGAGAACGGGTTGCCCGTGGGTGCGAAGCCCAGCCCATGCCGGGCCAGTTCCGCAGCATTTTCCTTGTGAAACGCGCTTCCCGCGAACAGCGACAGGTTCATCGCCGCCCAGTCGTGGCGAAAGCCGGGACGCGTGTATTCGCCGGTCTTGACCGCGCCGCCCGGTGTGGGTGCCTTCTCGAAGACCGCCACGCGCCAGCCGCGTGTCGCCAGGTGGCAGGCGCAGGCCAGGCTGTTGTGGCCCGCACCTATGAACACCGCATCCCAGTCCATGGACATCCCGCACCCTTCCCCGACGGAAAGATAATTGCAAACACATGCAATTATGTCTAGCGTGAATCATCGCGAAAGACGGCGCGGGCCACCGCGCGCACCATCAGGGAGAACGCAGCGATGAAAGCAGCTGAAAATTTGAACAGCCTCGCGGGGCTTCTGGCCTCGGGCGGGGTCGAGGTGGTGGATTGCTCGGGGGTGCTGGGCCCCGATACGCCGATCCTGCAACTGCCGCCCGATTTCGCCAAGAACACGCCCAAGGTCGAGATCCACAAGATCAGCGAATACGACGCCGACGGCCCCTTCTTCGCCTGGAACTGGATGGTGCTTGGCGAACATTCGGGCACGCATTTCGATGCGCCTCACCACTGGATCACCGGCAAGGATTTCGCCGACGGCTACACCGACACGCTGGACGTGCAGCGGCTGGTGGCGCCCGTCAACGTCATCGACTGCTCGAAGGAGGCGGCCGAGAACGAGGACTTCCTTCTGACCGCCGAGCACATCAAGGCCTGGGAAAAGGAACACGGGCCCATCGGCAAGGGCGAATGGGTCGTGATGCGCACCGACTGGGACAAGCGCGTGCACGACGAGGCCAAATTCTTGAATGCGGACGAAAACGGCCCGCACAGCCCCGGACCCACGCCCGACGCGATCGAATACCTCCTCTCGAAAGGCATCGTCGGCTGGGGCACCCAGTGCATCGGCACCGATGCGGGCCAGGCGGGCGGGATGCAGCCCCCGTTCCCCGCGCACAACCTTCTGCACCGGGACAATTGCTTCGGGCTCGCCAGCCTCGCCAATCTGGACAAGCTGCCCGCGAAGGGTGCGATCCTGATCGCCGCCCCGCTGAAGATCGCGCGCGGCACGGGCTCGCCCATCCGGGCGCTGGCGCTCGTTCCGAAGGGCTGACCGCCGATGGCGGCGGTCGATCACCTGATCGTCGGGTCGGGCATCAACGCGCTTGTCGCGGCGGCGATGCTTGCCCGCAAGGGGGATCGCGTGCTGGTGCTCGAGCGCGAGGATCGCGTCGGCGGATGCATGTTCACCGACCAGATCACCGTGCCCGGCTTCCATCATGACGTGATGGCCGCCACCTTCGTGCTGTTCCTGACCGGACCCGCACAGGCTGCGCTGGGCGAAGACCTGGCGCGGCACGGCTTCGAATATTGCCACACGGCGCATCCCACCGCCGTGCTGCGCCCCGATGGCAGCGCCCTGGTCCTGACCACCGACCGCGCCGCCAACATCGCCGCCTTCAACGCGCGCCATCCCGGCGACGGCGACCAGCATGGCCGCGACGTGGGCGGGATCGAACGCGACGCCGAGTTTCTCTTCGCGCTGCTGGGCCAGCCGCTCTGGTCGCGCAAGACCGCGATGATGGTGGCCAAACGCGCCTGGCGCGAGGGTCTGACCGCCACCAAGGCCTGGTTCGGCCAGGCGATGGAACCTGCGCGCGGCTGGCTGGAGACGCGCTATGCCGCGCCGGATGTCCAGGCGCTCTGGGCGCCGTGGGTCCTGCATGTGGGGCTGACGCCCGAGGCCAGCTATGGCGGCCAGATGGCCCGCGTCATCGCCTTCGCGCTCGAGGCGGCGGGCGCGCCGGTCGTCAAGGGCGGCGCCGGACGGGCGGCGGCCGCCTTCCGCGCGCTGATCGAGGAGAAGGGCGGCGAGGTGCGCACCGGCTGCGAGGTGACGCGGATCCTTGTCGAGAACGGACGCGCCACCGGCGTCGAAACCGCGAACGGCGACCGCATCGCTGCGCGCAACGTGATCGCCTCGACCGCGCCCGGGCAGCTTTACGGCGCGCTTCTGGGCGGCGCGCATGGGCCGGAAAGCCCCAAGGTCTTCCGCCACGGGCGCGGCAACTTCCAGCTGCATTACGCGCTGGACGAACCTATCGACTGGGCGACCGGGGGCCTCGACGATGTCGCGCTGATCCACCTGGCGGACGGGATCGATAGTGTCTCGAAATCCGCGAACGAGGCCGAACGCGGCCTGCTGCCCGAGACGCCCACGATCTGCGTGGGCCAGCCGCACCGGCTGGACCCGACCCGTTGTCCCGAAGGCAAGGCGATCCTGTGGCTGCAGATCCCGGATGCGCCGCGCGTGATCAAAGGCGATGCGGCGGGCCGGATCGCGACGGACGGCACCTGGACGGAAGCCGTGCGCGAGGCCTTCGCCGACCGGATCGAGGCGATCCTGCGCCGCCATATCCGCAATCTCGACAGGGCGAAACTGGCCCGGCGCGCCTATTCCCCGGCGGACCTTCAGGCGATGAATGTCAACCTTGTGGGCGGCGATCCCTACGGCGGGGCCTGCACGCTGGACCAGAGTTTCATCTGGCGTCCCGGTGCGGCGCAGGTGAACAACGACACCGGCATCAAGGGGCTCTATCACATCGGGGCCTCCACCCACCCGGGTCCGGGGCTGGGGGGCGGATCGGGTTTCAACGTGGCGAAAGGTCTGGGCGCATGAACCGAGAGGTCGAGATCAAGGCACCGGACCGCCGCCTGGGCGAAATCGGGCTGGAGAACTTTCCGCCCTACCTGATGAACCGCATCATGGGCCGCTACAACGCCGCCCTGCGGGACGAGATGGCCAAGCTGGGCCTGACCACGCCGCAGATGCGGTCGCTGGCTGTCCTGTCGGTGATAGACGGCATCCTGATCCGCGAACTGGCGGTCTATGCGGTGGTGCAGCAATCGACGCTCTCCCGCGCGCTGGATGCGCTGGTGCAGGGCGGGCTCGTGCGGCGCGAGACCGACAGCACCGACAGCCGCGCGGCGCGGCTCTACCTGACCGATACGGGGCGCGCGGCCTACGAGCGGCTCTGGCCGCACATGGCCCATGCCTACGAGGTGATGTTCCGGGGCATCCCGGACGACGAACGCCGCGCCTTCACCAGGACATTGCAAACCATGCTGCGCAACGTGCGCAGGCACGATTTCTGAGGCTGACCCATGGCAGAGAGATCCTTCAAGGCCGAAGTCGAACACCTTCGAAAAGGCGATGGCGACACCTTCACGGGCGAGGGGATCCTGGCCATCACCAAGGCGCTTCTCGAGAACGGCGTGGGCTATGTGGGCGGCTACCAGGGCGCGCCGATCAGCCACCTGATGGACGTGCTGGCCGATGCCGAAGACCTGATGGCCGAACTGGGCGTGCGCTTCGAGGCGAACGCCTCCGAGGCCGCCGCCGCCGCCATGCTGGCGGCCAGCGTGCATTACCCGATCCGGGGCGCGGTGACGTTCAAGGGGCCCGTGGGCGTCAACGTGGCCTCGGACGCGCTGGCGAACCTGTCGTCCTCGGGCGTCAATGGCGGCGCGCTGATCATCGTGGGCGAGGATTACGGCGAAGGCTCGTCGATCATGCAGGAACGCAGCCACGGCTTCGCGATGAAGTCGCAGTTCTGGCTCCTGGACCCGCGTCCCAACCTGCCCTCGATCGTCAAGGCGGTGAAGGACGGGTTCGAGCTGAGCGAGGCCAGCAACAGCCCGGTGATGCTGATGGTGCGCATCCGGTCCTGCCATGTCACGGGCAGTTTCCAGACCCGCGACAACCAGCGCCCGAAGCTGAGCGTGGCCGATGCGCTGGCCAATCCCCAGAGCGATTTCAAGCGCGTCGTCCTGCCGCCGATGAGCTATGCGCACGAGCAGGACAAGATCCGGAACCGCTGGCCGGCGGCCGAGAAGTTCATCGTCGAGAACGGGCTGAACGAGCGTTTCGGGCCCGCGGACGGCAAGATCGGGATCGTGCTGCAGGGCGGCATGTACAACGGCGTGATCCGCGCGCTGCAGCGCCTGGGCCTGGCCGATGCCTGGGGCAACACGCAGGTGCCGCTCTACGTCCTGAACGTGACCTATCCCATCGTGCGCGACGAATTCGACGCCTTCTGCGAGGGCAAGACCCATGTCCTGGTGGTCGAGGAAGGCCAGCCCGATCACATCGAGCAGCAATTGGGCAGTTTCCTCTACAAGGCCGGGCGCAGCGTGAAGCTGCATGGCAAGGACGTGCTGCCGATGGCGGGCGAATATACCGGCCAGGTGATGCTGGACGGGCTGACCGCCTTCCTGAAACAGGCGGCACCGGGCCTGCTGCCGGACCAGGTGCGCGCGCCCAACATGGACCCGCCGAAGATCCCCGACCTGTCGAAGACGGTGCCGATCCGGCCGCCCGGGTTCTGCACGGGATGTCCGGAACGCCCGATCTTCGCCGCGATGAAACTGACCGAGCAGGAACTGGGCAAGCACCAGATCACCGGCGACATCGGCTGTCACCTCTTCGGATCGCTGCCGCCGTTCGAGATCGGCGGCGCCACCATGGGCTATGGACTGGGGCCCGCGGCGAACGCGGCCTTCGATGGCGGCGGCAAGCGGCGGGCGATCTCGATCCTGGGGGACGGGGGGTTCTGGCACAACGGGCTGAGTTCCTCGATCGGCAACATGGTCTTCAACAAGTCCGACAGCGTCACGGTGATCGTCGACAACTACTACTCGGCGGCCACGGGCGGGCAGGACATCATGTCCTCGCGCGCGAAGAACGACACCAAGGCGACCAACAACCCGATTTCGAAGGCGCTCAAGGGCGTGGGCGTCGAATGGGTGCGCCAGGTCGACCGGACCTATGACGTCGGCAAGATGCGCGACGTCCTGCGCGAGGCGCTGACCACCGACTACAAGGGTCCGAAGGTCATCGTGGCGTCCTCGGAATGCATGCTGAACAAGCAACGCCGCGAAAAGCCCAGGCGCAACCAGGCGATCCGGGACGGCAAGCTCGTGGCGGTGCCGCGCTTTGGCGTCGATGCGGATGTCTGCACCGGCGATCACGCCTGCATGCGCCTGTCGGGCTGTCCGTCGCTGTCGCTGAAGAAGCTGGACGATCCCTTGCGCGACGATCCCATCGCCGCCATCGACCAGACCTGCGTCGGCTGCGGCAATTGCGGCGAGGTCGCCCATGCCGCGATCCTGTGCCCGTCCTTCTACCAGGCCGATGTCGTCCATAATCCGGGCCGGTTCGAGGCCTGGCGCGCGGCCCTGCGCCGCCGGATCATCGGCTGGCTGCAGGCGCGACGCGATGCGCGCCGCCTGCGTTACGACGGGGTTGCCACATGAACGCGCCGCTGCCGACAAGGGATGTCGATGCCTCGATGGGGCAGGTGCTGAAGCTGGCGGTCATGGCCGTGGGCGGGCAGGGCGGGGGCGTCCTGACCGGCTGGATCGAGGATCTGGCGCGCTCGCAGGGCTATGCCTGCCAGGCCACATCGGTCGCGGGCGTGGCCCAGCGCACCGGCGCCACGATCTATTACATCGAGATGATGCCCGCTGCGGGCGATGCGCAGCCGGTCTTCGCGCTGGCGCCTTCGGCGGGCGACGTGGACGTGCTGATCGCGGCCGAGATGATGGAAGTGGGCCGCGCCGTGATGCGCGGCTTCGTGACGCCCGACCGCACCACGCTGATCGGATCGACCCACCGCGCGCTGGCGGTCAGCGAAAAGACCTTGCCGGGCGACGGGATCGCCAAGGCCGAAGAGGTGCGCGCGGCGGCCGAGATCGCGGCACAGCGGCTGATCCTTGCGGACATGGACCAGCTGGCGGTCGAGAAAGGCTCGGTCATCTCGGCCTCGCTCTTCGGGGCGCTGGCGGGGTCCGGGGCGCTGCCCTTCCCGCGCGCGGCCTA
>SBFT01000208.1 GCA_006227805.1 Paracoccaceae bacterium | reverse complement strand
GGCGAGACGATCAACACCCCCTCGATGCTGGCGGTGGCCGATTACGACGACGCGCTGGCCTGGGGCGAGGGCATCGGCGGGCTGCCCGCGCTGATGGGCCGGGCGGATGCGAACTTCGCGGCGTTGCAGGGGTGGGTCGACCGCACGCCGTGGGTCGAGAACCTGGTGGCCGAGCCAGCGCATCGCTCGAATACCTCCGTCTGCCTGCGGCTCGTCGACCCCGCGGTCGCAGCACTCGACGACGCGGGGCAGCGGGCCTTCGTCAAGGCGATGGTGAGCGCGCTCGAACGCGAGGCCGTGGCCTTCGACATCGGCGGCTATCGCGACGCGCCGCCGGGCCTGCGGATCTGGTGCGGCGCGACCGTCGACGCCGCTGATATCGCGGCGCTGACGCCCTGGCTCGACTGGGCGTTCGAGACCGTCAAGGCCCAGCGCGCCGCCGCCTGAGACCCCGGCCCCCTCCCGCCAGCGGGAGGGGGCGGCAGCGTCACCGACAGCAGCATTGCGGCGACCGGCGAGAGGCACCGCCCCCGGACCGCCCCCGAACGAAGGACGTAAGACATGCCCAAGGTTCTGATATCGGACGAGCTTTCTCCCGAGGCCGTCGCCATCTTCCGCGATCGCGGGATCGAGGTCGATTTCCGCCCCGAGCTTGGCAAGGACCCCGCGGCGCTCGCGGACGTGATCGGCGCCTATGACGGCCTCGCCGTGCGCTCGGCCACCAAGGCAACCGCCGCGATCATTGGCAAGGCCGCCAATCTCAAGGTGATCGGCCGCGCCGGGATCGGCGTCGACAACATCGACCTCGCGGCCGCCTCGGCCCGCGGCATCGTGGTGATGAACACGCCCTTCGGGAATTCGATCACCACCGCCGAGCACGCCATCGCCATGATGTTCGCGCTGGCGCGCCAGATCCCGGCCGCCAACGCCTCGACCCATGCCGGCAAGTGGGAGAAGTCGCGCTTCATGGGCGTCGAGATCACCGGCAAGACGCTGGGCGTGATCGGCTGCGGCAATATCGGCTCGGTGGTCGCCTCGCGCGCCTGCGGGCTCAGGATGAAGGTCATCGCCTATGACCCCTTCCTGGGCGAGGAGAAGGCCCGCCAGATGCAGGTGGAGAAGGTCGAGCTGGACGATCTGCTGAAGCGGTCCGACTTCATCACGCTGCACGTGCCCCTGACCGACGCCACGCGCGACATCCTGGGCCGCGAGAACCTGATGAAGACCAAGCCCGGCGTGCGCATCATCAACTGCGCGCGCGGCGGCCTGGTGGACGAGGAAGCGCTGGCCGAGATGCTGACATCCGGCCATGTGGCGGGCGCCGCCTTCGACGTCTTCAGCGTCGAGCCGGCGAAGGAGAACCCGCTGTTCGGCCTGCCGAACGTGGTCTGCACGCCGCACCTGGGCGCCGCCACCACCGAGGCGCAGGAGAACGTGGCCCTTCAGGTCGCCGACCAGATGGCGAACTACCTTCTGACCGGAGCGGTCGAGAACGCGCTGAACATGCCGTCCGTCACCGCCGAGGAAGCCAAGGTCATGGGCCCCTGGGTGAAACTGGCGGGGCATCTGGGCGCCTTCATCGGCCAGATGACGGACGAACCGATCAAGGCGATCAACATCCTCTATGACGGGGTCGTCGCCGAGATGAACCTGGCCGCGCTGAACTGCGCCGTGGTGGCGGGCATCATGAAGCGGGTGAACCCCGACGTGAACATGGTCTCGGCCCCGGTGATCGCGAAGGAACGCGGCATCCAGATCTCGACCACGAACCAGGACAAGTCGGGATCCTTCGACGGCTACATCAAGGTCACCGTCGTCACCGAGGTGCGCGAGCGGTCCATCGCGGGGACATGTTTCTCGGACGGCAAGCCGCGCTTCATCCAGATCAAGGGCATCAACATCGACGCCGAGGTGGGGGCGCACATGCTCTACACCACGAACGAGGACGTGCCGGGCATCATCGGCACCCTGGGCCAGACCATGGGCGAGAACGGCGTGAACATCGCGAACTTCACCCTGGGCCGCGCGGTGCGCGGGGGCGAGGCGATCGCCCTTCTCTATGTCGACGACGCGGTGCCCGCGCCGGTCCTGCGGAAGCTCGAGAAGACAGGCCTCTTCAAGCAGGTCAAGCCGCTGGAATTCGACGTGGCCTGACGGCGCGCCCCGCGCGGGACCGATCGACGCCGCCCCCAAGGCCCCGGGGGCGGCGTTTTTCGTGGCAGGGCGGAAACCGACGATACGATGTCGTCTTTGCCTGCGACCGGGCCGTGCGCGCGCCGCATGAGGGCGCATCGGACACCCCGTGCGCGAAAGGCCCCGGCGATGCAGGACGACGCCCTCTTTCCCCTTCTGTCGGCGCTGGCCGCCGTCTATGCCGCGGAACCGCGCGAGGAAGCCGGGCGCACCGCCCGCCACCTGCTCGAGGCCGGGCCGTCGCATCTGGGTGCCGCCCATGCCAACGACGCCATCCTGGCCGAGATGGCTGCGGCGCTGGCTGCCTCGGATCACCCGGCAGTGCAGGCGATCCTGGCGGGCGCGCACCTTCTGCCCTGGGGCGACAACCCGGTCGCGGCGCAGGCCGCTGCGGCGGGCGACATCTACGTGGTCTGCACCCTGATGGGTCCCGATGGTCCGATCCCGTCGGACGACTTCCGCATGGGTCTCTTCTGGCAACGCCCCGGCACCTATTATGCGCTGCACAGTCACGACGCGGATGAAACCTACGTCATCGTCGCCGGTGATGCGGAATGGACCGCGGGTGACGACACCCGGCTGCGCGGGCCGGGCGAGGCGATCCACCATCCCTCGCTGATGCCGCACGCCTTCCGCGCCGGGCCGCAGGGCCTGCTGGCGCTCTGGCGGTGGAGCGGCGACGTCAACACCCATTCCTACCGGATGCTGCCCGATCCCAGGGCGGTCGCCGCCGCCTGATCCGCTCTTTCCTTCCGGCTGCGCCTTCGCCATGATCCGCGCCATGACGACCGAACGGATCTACGCCGTGGGCGACATCCACGGGCAACGGGGGATGCTGGAAGAGGCGCTGGCGCGGATCGAGGCCGATGGCGGCGCGGGCGCCCGCGTCGTCTTTCTGGGCGATTACGTCGACCGCGGCCCCGACAGCGCGGGCGTGATCGAGACGCTCAGCCGGGGCGCCGCAGAGGGCCGCGACTGGGTCTTCCTGATGGGCAATCACGACCGCATGTTCCGCTGGTTCATGGAGAGCCCGCCCCGCCAGGATGCCCACCTGCTGGTCGGCTATCACTGGTTCCATGACCGCATCGGCGGGCGCGCGACGATGGCCTCGTACGGGGTCGGCGTGCAGGAGGGGCAGCGCCTGAAGGCGATCCGGGCCGAGGCCCAGCCGCTGGTCCCGCAGGCGCATCTGTCCTTCCTGGACGATCTGCGCCTGTGGCACCGCGAGGGCGGCCTTCTCTTCGTCCATGCCGGTATCCGCCCCGGCGTCGCGCTGGCCGACCAGGACCCCGAGGACCTGGTCTGGATCCGCGACGAATTCCACGCCCATCCCGATCCGCATCCCTGGCTGGTGGTGCATGGGCATACGCCGGTCCAGCACGCCACCCATTACGGCAACCGGGTGAACCTCGACACCGGCGCGGGCTATGGCGATCCGCTGACCGTGGCGGTCTTCGACGGCGACGGCGTCTGGGCGCTGACCCGCAAAGGCCGCGTGGCGCTGAAGCCCCGCAAAGTTTAGCGATGACGCCAGCGCAGTTTTACCGCGCGTCAACCGGGCGGCGCGCATAAGCGCCGCGTGGTCGGGTGCGTTCTTCGTTGGTTGGTTGGGCCGCGCATCTCCAGTCGCGGCACGTTGACAAGTGGCGTTGCCCGGCCACACCAGCCCACCCTCATCCGGCGTCGCGAATATCCCGGGGTGCTGCCGCAGGTGGCGGGTGCGGTCCGCCCGCGGCAGTATCCGGGGCCAGGGACGGCGCGCCCTGATTCACCCGCGCCAGTCCAGCACCACCTTGCCGCTGGTGCCCGATTTCATCGCGGCGAAACCGTCCGCGAACTCCGCCGCCCTGAAGCGGTGCGTGATGACGCCGCGCACGTCCAGGCCGTTTTCCAGCATCGCGATCATCTTGTACCAGGTCTCGAAGATCTCGCGCCCGTAGACGCCCTTGATGGTGATCGCCTTGAAGACGATGCGGGACCAGTCCACGGGGCTTTTCCCCGGCGGGATGCCCAGCAGCGCGATGCGGCCGCCCATCACCAGCGTCTCGACCATCTGGTCCAGCGCCTGCTGGTTGCCCGACATCTCCAATCCGACGTCGAAGCCTTCCTTCATCTTCAGCGCGCCGAAGGCCTCGCGCAGGTCCTGCCGCGCGACGTTCACCGGCACCACGTCGGCCACCCGCGCCGCCAGGTCCAGCCGGTCCTGGTTCACGTCGGTGATCACCACGTGCCGCGCGCCCACATGGCGGGCGACGGCGGCGGCCATGATGCCGATGGGCCCCGCCCCGGTGATCAGCACATCCTCGCCCACCAGGTCGAAGGACAGCGCGGTGTGGACCGCATTGCCCAGGGGATCGAGGATCGCGCCGATCTCGTCGTCGATCTCGTCCGGTAGGGGCACGACGTTGAAGGCGGGCAGGCGCAGGTATTCGGCGAAGGCGCCCTGTTCGTTCACGCCGATCCCGCGCGTCGCGGGGTCGAGGTGGAACTTGCCCGCGCGGCTCTGGCGGCTGTTCCGGCCAATCAGGTGGCCTTCGCCGGAACAGCGCTGCCCGATCTCGAGCCCCTCGACATTGCGGCCCAGTTCCACGATCTCGCCCGCGAATTCGTGCCCGGTGATCAGCGGCACGGGCACGGTCCGCTGCGCCCAGTCGTCCCAGTTCCAGATATGGATATCGGTGCCGCAGATGCCGGTCTTGTTGATGCGGATCAGCACGTCGTCCGGGCCGATCCCGGGCACGGGCGCGGTCTGCATCCAGAGCCCCTCGCGGGGTTGAGCTTTGACCAGGCATTTCATCTCGTTTGTCATGACAGCACTCCGGTGGCGCGGCCTGCCGCCTCGAAGGCGGAGAGGGCGCGGGACAGGTCGTCGCGGGTCAGCGCGGCGTTCATCTGGGTGCGGATGCGGGCCTGCCCGCGCGGCACGACCGGGAAGAAGAAGCCGCTGACGTAGACGCCTTCCTCGAAAAGGCGCGCCGCCATCTCCTGCGCCAGCCGCGCCTCGCCCAGCATGACGGGGATGATCGGGTGCTCGCCGGGCAGGAGGTCGAAGCCCAGCCGCGCGAGGCCCGCGCGCCAGAAGCGGGCGTTCTCGAAAAGCCGCGCGCGCAGGTCGTCGCCCCGTTCGACAAGCTCCAGCGCCGCGATCCCGGCGGCGACGATGGCGGGCGGCAGGGAGTTCGAGAAGAGGTAGGGCCGCGCCCGCTGGCGCAGAAGGTCGATCACCGGCTGCGGCCCGGCGACATAGCCGCCGATCGACCCGCCCAGCGCCTTGCCCAGCGTACCGGTCAGGATATCGGCCCGCACGCCCGCGTGATGCGGCGTGCCGCGCCCTTCCGGCCCCATGAAGCCCGTGGCGTGGCAATCATCGACCATGACGATGGCCTCGTATCGGTCGGCCAGCGCGCGGATGTCGCGCAGGGGCGCCAGGTATCCGTCCATGCTGAAGACGCCGTCGGTCGCGATCATGATGTGGCGCGCGCCGTCCGCGCGGGCGGCCTTCAGCTGCGCCTCGAGATCGGCCATGTCGGCATTGGCATAGCGATAGCGCCGCGCCTTGCAGAGGCGGATGCCGTCGATGATGCTGGCATGGTTCAGCGCGTCCGAGATGACGGCGTCTTCCGCGCCCAGCAACGGCTCGAACAGGCCCCCGTTCGCGTCGAAACAGGCGGCGAAGAGGATCGCGTCGTCCATGCCGAGGAACGCGGCCAGCTTCGTTTCCAGGTCGCGGTGCAGGTCCTGCGTGCCGCAGATGAAGCGCACCGAGGCCATGCCGAAGCCGTGATCCTCCATCGCGGATTTCGCGGCGGCGATCAGGGCGGGGTGATCGGCCAGGCCGAGGTAATTGTTGGCGCAGAGGTTGATGACGTCGCGCCCGCCCACGTCGATATGCGCGCCCTGCGGCGAGGTGATCAGGCGTTCGCGCTTCGTCAGGCCTTCGGCCTCGATCTGCGCCAGCGTGTCGGTCAGGTGGGTGAGGAAGGCGGACATGAGCGATTCCTTTCTTCGAGGGTATTCTGCCATGACGGACAGAATTCCGAAATAGAGGAAATCCGGATTGGCGGAAAAATTCCGTAATGACGGAACCGGATCGCGACGCGCGAACCGGGTCGGAAACCGACGCGGTTTCCGGGCGCCCTGAGCCTGCGTCAGGCTCGGGTCCGTTTTCCGCGTCGGAAAACGGCCTCAGGCGTCCCGCACCACCAGGAAGGCGCGCGCCGGGCCGTCCTGCGCACTGATTCGGTGCGCAACATCGGCGGCATAGCGGGCGGTGTCGCCCGGGCCCAGGACCTGACGCGCCTCGCCCGAACGCAGCTCGATCCCGCCCTCGATCACGGTCAGCTGTTCGCGCGCGCCGCGCCGGTGGGGGCGGCTGTCCAGCACTCCGCCCGCCGCAAAGTCCAGAAGATAGAGTTCGTGCTGGCCCGCCTCTTCCGGCGGCGACAGGATCAGGATGCGGCAGCCTTCGCCGCGGCGGTCGATGCTGGGGGTCTGGCCTGCGCGGATCACCTCGATCCCGGCGGGTTTGGGACCGTCTTCCAGAAGCCCCGCGAAATCGACCTGCAGCGCCCGCGTCAGGTTCCAGAGGGTGGCGATGGTGGGACTGCTTTCGCCGCGTTCGATCTGGCTGACCATCGAGCGCGAGACGCCCGACAATTTCGCCACTGCGTCCAGCGAGAGGCCCTTCTCGCGCCGCGCCTCGCGCAGGCGGGCGGGCAACTGGCCCAGGATGCGGTCGGGATCCTCCGTCATGACGGATATGTCCTCCGCGACGGCGGCAGGTGTCAAGCGGCCTGCGACGCCGGGTCAGGGCTGACGCGGGCGCGCGCGCGGCGCATACTGCCGGGCGAATCCGGGACAGGAGGGAAGACCCAA
>SBFT01000111.1 GCA_006227805.1 Paracoccaceae bacterium | reverse complement strand
TCGCAGACGCGGTCGCACAGGCCGATCTCGCGCGCGGTCGCGCGCGTCTCGGCCGAGCGCGCATAGCCCGTCACCTCGCCCGCCAGCCCGCCGCGCTTCATCGCCCAGAACATCGACGAGGCGATCAGCCCCAGCCCGATCAGGGCGACACGGTCATAGATCACGCTCATGCGGTGGCTCCGGGGAAAGTGGCCATGGCGTCGAGGACGCGGGTGACATCCTGCGGACGGCCCACCGTGATGCGCAGGGCCTCGGGAAAGCCGTAGCCCGCCACCAGCCGCACCAGGATGCCATGCGCCTTCAGATGCGCGTCCGCGGCCCGGGCCCGGTCGGCATCGGCAAAGCGCGCCAGCACGAAATTCGCGTGGCTTTCGTCGCTGGGAATGCCCAGTTGCGCCAGGCCGCCCGCCAGCCGCGCGCGCTGTTCGGCATTGGCGATGCGGCAAGTGCGCACGAACTCCTGGTCGCGGATCGCGGCCTCGGCCCCGGCCAGCGCCACGTTCGACATGTTGAAGGGCCCCCTGATGCGGTTCAGCACGTCGATGATGGCACGCGGCGCATAGCCCCAGCCGACGCGCAACCCCCCGAGGCCATAGATCTTGGAGAGGGTGCGCGTCATCACGACGTTCGGATGGCGATCGACGAGGGCCGCGCCGCCGTCATAGCCGTCGACGAATTCGGCATAGGCGCCATCCAGCACCAGGATGCAGCTTTCGGGCACCGCCGCGGCCAGGCGCGTCATCTCGTCGGCGCCGATCATCGTGCCGGTCGGGTTGGCGGGGTTGGCCAGGTAGATCAGGCGCGTGGCCGGCGTGACGCGCGCCAGGATCGCGTCGACATCCACGCGGCGGGCGGTCTCGGGCGCGGTCACGGGCGTGGCCCCCGCCGCGCGCGCGACGATCGGGTAGAGCGAGAAGCCGTGTTCGGGATAGAGAACCTCGTCCCCCGGTCCGGCATAGGCCAGCGCGAGCCAGGTCAGCACCTCGTCCGAGCCCACGCCGATGATCAGGCGGTCGGGGTCGAGGTCATGGACCGCGCCGATCGCCGCGCGCAGGGCGGCATGGTCGGTCGAGGGATAGCGATGCAGCTTGGCCGCCGCCTCGGACACCGCCTGCACCGCCGCCGGGCTGGGACCGAAGGGGTTTTCGTTCGAGGACAGTTTCAGCACGTCCGTGACGCCCGCCAGATGCGAGGCACCGCCCTGGTAGAGCTCGATGTCCATGATGCCGGGCTGCGGGCTGATGCGTGTCATGCGGGTCTCTTTCCTTGCCTGCGCCTTCTAACCGCCGCAGGCGACGCTGACCAGCACCTGCAAGCCGGGAACGGATCGATTCCCCCGCACCACGCCGGTCAAGTAATTCGCGGATGGACGCAGGAAATGCTTTTCCGGCTGATTCGCCTCTGTTAACCTGTTGTTAACAACAAAAGAAGCAAGGCAGGCATACAGGCAATGGGAACGGGCTTCACGGGCACGTTCGTCATCTCCTGGTCGCAGACGGAAGTGGATGGCGCGCAAGGCGTGCCCCAGGGCGCGTTGACCGTCGGGTCGACCTGGGCCTGGTCGGGCGACGTGGTGCGCGTCGACGGGCCCGGAACCGTCTGGCGGCTGGACCGGAACGATGGCGACAGCGATCTGCGGCGTCACGCGGCGCGCATGGTGCGCAAGCTTGTGGGGGCGGCCCTGTCGCATCGGGACGACCCCGAGGCGATCGAGGTCGACGCAGCGCCCGGCGAATGCAGCTTCGTCGTCACCGACGGCCTGGCCAGCTTCACCGTCACCGTGATCGAAACCGGCCCGGCCACGCCGCCCCTGTTGATGTTCGTCGACGCGATCCCGCCGCGCGGCCGGGACCTGTGGATCGTCCATACCGCGCTGCGCAGCCGCCGGGGACAGGCGCGCGATCCCGCGGGCGGCGGGGTGATCTGCTTCACGCCCGGCACGCGAATCGGCACGCCCGACGGCCCCCGCGCGATCGAGACCCTGCGCGAGGGCGACCGCGTGATGACGCGCGACAACGGCGCGAAGGAGATCCTGTGGATCGGCTCGAAACGGATGACGGGGGCGCGGCTCTTCGTGATGCCGGACCTGCGCCCGATCCGGTTCCTGCCCGGTGCGCTGGGGATCGAACGCCCGGACCAGGAATTGCTGGTCTCTCCCGGACACCGGATGCTGGTGCGCGGCGCGGCGGCGCAGGCCCTCTTCAACACGCCCGAGGTGCTGGTGCCTGCGCGCGAGCTGGTGAACGACAGGACGGTCTTCACCGACCTCTCCGTGCGCGAAGTCACCTACATTCATCTGCTGCTGGACAGCCACGAGGTGATCTGGGCCAACGGCGTCGAGGCCGAAAGCTTCCACCCCGCCAGCGCCGCCCTGTCCGCCCTGGACGAGGACGACCGCGACCGCCTGCTGACGCGCCTGCCGGGTATCCGCATCGATCCCCATGGCTATGGCGACTATGCGCGGCGCAACCTGTCGCCCTCCGAGGCCGCGATCCTGCGCCACGAGGTCGCCTGAGCGCGCCGATCCGGGGCCGATCCCCGGTTGACAGCCCGCTCAGGGCGTCTATAAGCGCGCATTCATTGGTGTTGGCGGCCCCCGCAAGGGGATGCCTGTCGGGGCTTCGGCCCAGAGGACAACGCCCTTCATAGTGGCCCAAGCGGGCCTCGCACGAACGAAGGAGATCAGCCGTGACCAAGCGCACGTCTGCCAAGTACAAGATCGACCGCCGGATGGGCGAAAACATCTGGGGGCGCCCGAAATCCCCGGTCAACCGCCGCGAATACGGCCCCGGCCAGCACGGTCAGCGCCGCAAGGGCAAGCTGTCCGATTTCGGCATCCAGCTGCGCGCCAAGCAGAAGCTGAAGGGCTATTACGGCGACATGACCGAAAAGCAGTTCCGCCGCATCTATGCCGAAGCGGAACGCGTGAAGGGCGACACCGGTGAAAACCTGATCGGCCTGCTCGAGCGCCGCCTGGACGCCGTCGTCTACCGCGCCAAGTTCGTGCCGACCATCTTCGCCGCCCGCCAGTTCGTGAACCACAAGCACGTGCGCGTGAACGGCCAGAT
The DNA here is from genome assembly GCA_006227805.1 of Paracoccaceae bacterium. GTDB lineage: Bacteria > Pseudomonadota > Alphaproteobacteria > Rhodobacterales > Rhodobacteraceae > JAGYKE01. Next base: position 4,004 of record SBFT01000111.1, on the reverse strand, counting down.
CGTGAACATCCCCTCCTACCGCGTGAAGGAAGGCGACGTGATAGAGGTGCGTGACCGCTCGAAGCAGATGGCCGCGATCCTCGAGGCCACCCAGCTGGCCGAACGCGATGTCCCCGATTACATCGAGGTCGACCATTCCAAGCTGACCGCGACCTTCGTGCGCACGCCGGGTCTGGCGGACGTGCCCTACCCGGTCATCATGGAACCGAACCTGATCGTCGAATTCTACGCGAAGAACTGATCCCGGTTCTTCGCCGCGAGACAGGAGGCCCCGCCCGAAAAGGCGGGGCTTTTCCTTTGTCCCGCCGTCGACCCCGAAGCATCGGCCCCGAAGCATCGGCGCCGAAGCGGGGCTCAGTCGCCGAAGAGGTGACGCGGCGCCGCGATGCTGCGGGCCTGGTCGAGGCCGATGTTCAGGAACCGGGCCACGGTTTCGGCATTGTCCTCGTCGGGATCGGCCTCGCGCATGCGGAAGTGGTCGGGGAAACCCGCATCCCGGATGCGGTCGCTTTCATAGACCATGTCGTTGCGGATCGTCGGCAAGAGGCGCATCAGCGCCTGTTGCGACGTCGCCTCGCCCGCCAGACCCGACCGCTTGGCGTGGCCGATCAGGTCGTCGTCGCTGAAGAGGCACTGCACTTCCAGCATCCGCGTCTTCGAGCGATCCGAGTAGAAATCCTGCAACAGCTCGAGGTTCGAGGGGTCCATGCAGATGATCAGGCGATCGGTCTCGTAGAAATCGAACAGCATCCGCACCAGCGCCCGGCGGTGGCGGTGGCGCTTCCAGATCGAGGTTTCGACCCCGCCCAGGTTCGGCAGGGGGGTCTTCTCCTCGTTGAACAGGTATTCGATGGCGGGCAGGTTCGAATGCTGGCGGATCCGGTCCAAAAGACGCTTGGCCACGTGCCATTTCTTGCAGACCACGATCAGCAATTCGCGTTCGCGCCCCAGGGTCGATTCTGTCTCCCAGAAGCGCATGGCGAAGCGCCGCCCGATGCGGCCGCGCCCGGTGAGAAAGCCGTAGAGGCCGCGCCCTTCGTTCGAAATCTCGAAGCGCACGCCCTCGGCCGCGTAGAGCTGGCCCAGCCGCTGCTTCAGCAGGGTCGCTTCGGGGCTGATCTTGCGGGCGAAGAGGAAGTCCTGCGCCAGAAGAAGGTCGTAATGATCGTTGTAGAAGGTGACGGGCATCCCGTAATCCGAGAACATCAGGAAGGTCAGCGTGCGCGCCTCGATCTCGGATCCGGGGATCAGGTGGCGGACAAGGGTCTGGAAGAAGGTCTCGTCCGGGATCCAGGTGGTGCGGAAAAAGCGCGTGACATCCGGCCTCCTGCGGATGAAGTCCAGCACCGTCTCGACCGTGCGGCGGCGCAGGCACCACCACTGGCTGCCGATCTGCACCTGGATGTCCGAGGGGATGGAGCGCCTCAGGCCCAGGCGTTTCTGCACCTCGTACATGCCGTAGAACAGCCACCTGTGCTTTCGTTCGTTGACGAAATGGCGATAGATCAGGCGTTCCTCCTTCCAGCCGGTCTTGATCCAGTCGCTTTCGAAGTAATCGAAGCTCTCGATGAAGTCGCGGTCATGGGTATCGAGGAAGCGATGCGCATGTTCGGCCGTCTTGATCGCCATGCAATCGCCCGAGAGCATGTAGAAATGCGTCGCGCGGGGAAAATCCTCGACCGCGGTCTCGAGCGCGGAGAGCGTGGCCTGCACCAGCGACCACTCGCCCCAGCCGCACTTGATGCGGGTATGGGCGAAGGTGACGTTGGGATTGTCGTCCAGCGCGTCCCGGATCCGGGCGTAATCCGCGGCATTCGAGCGTCCATCGAAATGGATCGACATGTAATCGCCGACAGCCGTCAGGCGGAGCGCCTGCTGGATGACGGCCTCCGGGTCCTTGTGACAGAGAAGGATGTAGGCGATCTTTGCCAAATCGGAAACGATGCACTTTCAACGCTGGGATTGGTGACGAACTTGATACTTGCGATGAGTGATTGAATAAACATGACTTTCTTGCTTTTTTACAGCAAAACAACGCACGCGCCGCCCGGCCGCCCCTGAAGGCGCGGCCCGCGCGTGCCAGGAGACCGATCCGATGGGTTTTCCAGGCACCTGGATGACGACAAGCGAAAGCATGGTCTATCGCGTCGTGCCGAAATGCGCCTGCTCGACGATCGGGCAGATCATGTATTTCTCGGATCACGGGGAATTCTTCGACGGCGACATCCACGACGCCACCTCCGGGCTGCACAAATGGGCGCTGCCCGAAAGCCAGGACCCGATCACGCGGAACGTCCAGGCGCATCGCTCGTATGCCTTCACCTGCGTCCGCAACCCCTATACCCGCATCCTGTCGTCCTTCTTCGACAAGATCTGCGGCATCCAGCGCAACGGCAAACGCTATCGCGGGAACCTGGTGCCGCTTCTGGTGCAGAAATACGGGGTCGAGGTCGGCGGCGAGGACGGCAAGGACGATTTCGACCAGATCCGGTCGTTCCGGCGGTTCCTGCTGTTCGCGCGCGACACCATCCGCTGGCGCAAGCCCATGGATCCCGACATTCATTGGTCGGCCATGTCGGGCCATATCTCGACCTTCATCGTCAATGGCGGCACCTATGACAGCATCTTCTGGACGGAACATTTCGACGAGGGGATGGGCGCGGTCCTGAAGGCGGTGGCGACGCCGGTGAAGGTGAACCTGAAGGACATCCCCCGCTTCAACGAAAGCGAAGGGCATGGCCCCCGGCGCGCGCACCCCGTCGAGGCGTATTTCGACGACCTGTCGATGCACCTGATGTACGAGATGTATCACAAGGATTTCACGCTCTTCCGCTACGATTTCGAGAACCCCGCCAACAAGATGCCGACGGGCGAGATCGACCTGGACGAGGTTCACGCCAAGCTGGGCGACTGAGGGCCGCGCGCCGGCCCGAGCCGCGACCGTGCTTCATCATTCATTCAGACGCTGGCCGTATCAAACCGCGGACGAGTTCCAGCGGAGATCCCCAAGACATGACGAGTTTCCATGAACGTGTGCGCCTGTTCAACCTGGACGGTCAATCACTCGACGATCTGAGAGCGGCGGGCAAGATCGTGATCCCGGAACTGGATCAGGTTCTGACCCGGTTCTACGCGCGGGTCTCGGACGCGCCAGAGGCTGCCGCCTTCTTCGCATCCAAGGCGATGATCGAGCATGCCCGCGCCAAGCAGAAGGAACACTGGACGCGCCTGCTGAACGGTCAGCTGGACGCCGGCTACGAGACGTCCGTCGACCGTATCGGACGCGTCCATGCGCGGATCAACCTGCCGTTGGACCAGTACATGGCGGCCTATGCCAACGCCGCTTCGGACGTGATGGGGATCCTGTTGAAAAGGCTGAATGGCGGGCTGATCAGGCGCCATGCCCGCATGGCGGATATCGTCAGTGCCGCGACAAGGGCCTTGGCACTGGACATCGAGGAGGTGACGACCGCGACCGTTCGGATCTGGAACGAAGAACAGGATGCCGCCCTGCGTCATCTGGGGCGGGCCATCGATGCCCTGAAAGACGGCAACCTGACACACCGGATCCCGGCGCCGGCCGACAGCGACTTTCCGGTCAAGTTCGATGCCATCCGCGCCGGCATGAACGCGGCCCTGGACGGATTGTCGGCCATACTGGGTCAGACGAACGCGGCCGTGACCGATCTGATCGGTGTGATCGGGCAGGTCGCGACCTCGTCCGACCAGTTGTCGCAACGGACGAATTCCCAGGCTGCATCCCTGGAGGAAACCGCAGCCGCCATGGAACAACTGGTGCAGAGCGTGAAACTGTCGGCCGAGAACATCGGCGCGATCAACAATGTCGCCGGAAAATCTCAGGCGCAGGTGTCGGAATCGGTCAACGTCGTCCAGCAGTCCCAACAGGCCATGTTCCGGATCAAGACAGCGTCGGAGAAGATCAGTCAGATCACCGCGCTGATCGACGATATTGCCTTCCAGACCAATCTGCTGGCTCTGAACGC
>SBFT01000408.1 GCA_006227805.1 Paracoccaceae bacterium | reverse complement strand
AGCAATGCACCTCACCAAGGGGCCACCAGGATGACGCGCCGCACACAGGATGACACGAAAGCCCTCGACGCCTTCCCCGCCGCCAGGACCGAGATCGATGCGCTTCTGGCGCAGCCCGCCTCGGGTGATCCGTAGAAAGGCATCTGAGGGGGACAGCAATCTGCAAGCGGCGGTGCCCGGGCCACGACGACGATGTGCAGCCCAGGCTTGCGTCAGCCCTTTTGGTCCAGGCCGAATGCGCGATGATGGTTCAGCGCGCCTTGAGGTTCGCTGCCATCGAACGGCAGGGCCTGCAAGAACCGGGCCTGGACGTCACCCGGCCGCAGGCCCGAAAAGGCCGTGAACCCGAACCGCCCATGGTCGCCGGGATCGCCGACAAGGGCCGCCCCTTGCAGCCTGCGCGCAACCGCCGGATCGCCTCGGTCATCAGGGCGCTTCATCGCAGGGGCCAACGCGCCGTGGCATCCCACAGAGAGGCGCTCGATAACAAGACTATCACCCGGGTCTCACGTCAGGCAGTCCATGGCATGAAACGGAACCCGCGCCGACGGCCGAAGGCCCTTCAGAAATGCGGTTCTTTCAGCACGCGGTCTTCCAGCGAATGCCCGCGCCCGAAGCCGGCCTGAACGGCATCGCGGCCGCCCTTGTATTTGGGGCCCTTGCCCTTGCCGCCGCTGGCGTGGTCGTCGCCGTGGTCATCGCCGTGGTCATCTCCGTGGTCGTCGCCATGGTCATCGCCGTGGTCGTCCTCGCCACTATGCGGGTTCTCGGGCCGCCCGCGCTGGCCGCCGCTGTGACCGCCGGACGAACCGCCTGAATGGCTGTCGCCGCCCGTGTCGGTGTGCTGGGCCTCGGCCTGTCCGGCCATGGCCAGCGCTGCGAGGGAAAGCAGAAGGAACCCGCGTTTCGTCAGATCGGCAGACATGCGATCTCTCCTCTGGGTCGATGATGACCCGGGGCAACCTTTCGGCTGCCCCGGGAATTGACGGGGTCGTGTTCGGATCACTCGGGCAGGGCCAGGTTGTGAATGAACTCGATGATCGTGCGCGAGTCCTCGGCCGCCTGCGTGTAGGCGTCGAGAGTTGCCGAAACCACCACGTTGTCGTCCGGAATGCCGTCGTTGTTGGCATCCACGATGGTGCCGAAGACCAGTTCGTAGATCAGCACGTCTTCCTTGGGCACATAGACGCCGTTTTCCAGCACCAGGATATCCGCCGTCGCGTCGCCGAAGGTGGCGTAGCGGTCATAGGTGAAGTCGGAATAGTCGATGTCCGAATAGGTGACGTCGTATTGCTCGGTCGTGCTGATGCCCAGGAAGGCGTTGATGTAGGCGATCTCGTCCGTCGTGAACTCGCTCGTCTTGTCGGTCGCCGCCGCCAGGAAGGCCGCCGACAGAACCAAGTCATCGGCGGTCATCTGACCGTCGAAGAGGGCCGCAAGAATGGGATCCGAATAGGTTCCGTCGAAGGTCACGCCTGGGACCGAGCCGGTTTCCATCAGCGCGACATAGATCGCGAGGTTCTCGAGCGGCGAGTCGATCGTCTTGTCTTCCTCGACGCCGTCGCCATCGACATCGGCGGTCAGCACGATGCGCCCCGAGGCGTCGGTGCTGATGGCGCTGGCGCTGTTGAGAAGCGTCACCACCTCGTCGGCGCGGTTGTCCAGAACCTTGGTCGGCGCGCGGCCCACGTTCAGGCGGCCGAGTTCGACCTCGACCACTGCCAGCGGATCGACCAGCACGACATCGCCGTCCTCGTTCACGGTCCAGCCGATGGCGTCTCCGTTCTCGTCCAGCGGGTTCACCAGGTATTCGTCGCCCACCTGAACGAAGACGGGGTTGCCGTCCTCATCGCGTTCGATGACCCAGAGATCACCGAAGAGATCGCCGCGTTTCGAGCTCGCGATGCTGGGCTTTCCGCCGCCCGCATCGTCCTTGCCGCCGGGAACGCCGGCCCAGGCGGGGCGATCCGAGTCATCGCCGTCATCGCCGCCATCGTCGTCGGCAACGGCATCGTCGCCCATGCCGGTGATGTCCCGGAAGATGCCGCCAAGACCGCGGCCCGCGTTGCCACCCTGATTGCCGGCGCCATGATCGCCGCCCTTGCCGCCTTGCTGGCCATGCGATTGCTGACCCTTGCCGGCACCCTGATCGGCCCAGGCGAAGTCCGGCGTCACCGAAACCGACGCCAGCGCCAGAACCGCGCAGCCCGCAGCAAGCGCGGTCCGGAGGCCGGGTTTCCTGGACTGAATGTCATTCATGTTGCTTCCTCCACTTGAACGGCGGCTGCGCACCCTTTGTGCGTTGCGTGCCAGTCAGAGGAACACTAGGCGGGAAAACACATTCCAGATTTGATGTATGTCAACATGGCAATATTTTTTGCCCGGCCGCCTGGGCCGGGCAACACGGGTCAGAATTGCTTGACCAGTCCGATCCGGAACTGCCGCTCGGTCGTGTCGAAGTCGTCCGTTCCGGTTCCGTAATTCACGGAGTTTCCTTCATAATTCGTCTGGGTGTATTCGAAGCGCGCATGCATGTCGTCGCTGATGGCGAATTCGATGCCGCCGCCAAAGCGCACGCCGTCCAGGTCCGGGCTCGAGGCGAAGGGCGGGTTGGGGCCATCGACGTAGTTGACGTCGATTCGCGTCCGCACCAGGCCCGCGCGGGCAAACAGCAGCACGTTGTCATTGACCACGTAGCCCAGACGCAGGCCCGCCCCCACCGAGTGGATCTTCTTGAACGAATAGATCCGGCCGTTGTTGCTGTCGCGCTTGATGTTCCAGCTGGCGTCCGAGACCTCGAACTCGGCCTCGCCGCCGACATAGAGGCGGTTGGCCTGATGCCCCCACCCCGCGAGGACACCACCCGAGAAGCCCTGGCCTGCCCGCACCGTCGACAGCACGAAGGGCGCGCCGCCCGCCCCGCCGGGACGCGGGCCGACATTGTCGCTCTGAAGCGTTCCATGGCCGATGTAGCCGCCGGCGTAGAAGCCCCCGAATTCCGTGGGCTCGGCCGCCTCGACAGGCTGCCCGCCGCCCAGTTCGTAGACCAGGCCGAACCGCACGACGCTCTCGATATTGGCGAAATTGTCGTCATTGCCGCCGCCCAGGGGCGCGCCGATCTCGTAATCGCCATAGGCGCGCAACTGGTATTCGATCCGGCCGGACAGGCCGCGCCCGAAGGGAACCTCGGCGCCGACGCCGACAAGGAAGCCTGTCTCGCGGTCGGAGAGTTGCACCAGCGGGCCCACACCGTCCTGATAGGACGAATTGAACTCGGATGAGATCACGCCGAAGCGCGAATAGACCAGGTTGCCACCCCGCACGCGCAGACCGGCCAGCGCGCTGAGTGACCACGCATCCCCGCGTTCGACCGAGAAGGTGCGGTTGGCAAGGTGCGGCCAGGAGGTATCGTTGGCCTCGTATTCGGCCTCGACGCCCAGCACCAGAGACCCGTAATCCCAGCGATAGCCCGCGAAGACGCCCGCCGCGCCGCCATGGTCGCCGAAATCGGCGATCAATCCGGCAGGGTTGACGCCGCGGAAGCCCTCGACGCGGGTCTGAAGCGCATTGTCGCCCAGGAAGGCGCCCAGGTAGAACCCCGATGCGCCCGGGCGCGCCAGCGTCGCGCTTGTCGCATCGTATTGCTCGCGCAGCGACGTGCCCAGGGTCAGCGTGATCCTGTGGTCGTCGAATTCGGCCCCCGCCACGTCGGACAGGCGCTGACGATAATCGTAATCGGCGTCGATATAGACGCGCGGATTCAGGTAATGGCGCAGCGACACCCCGATCTCGGACACCGAATCCGTGCGTGCGACCCCGCGATAATCGTTCTCGGTCAGAAAGGCATAGGCCGCGATCGACAGGTCCGGCGTCACACGATGGCGAAGGCGCAGGCCGGCGGTCGTCGAGATATAGGCCGAGGCGCCGGCCAGCGTCGTCTCCTCGATGCTGCGTTCGAGGATGGCGTCGAGCGACGTGCCCCGCCCCAGATTGGCCGTCATGTCCACGCCCATGTCCAGCGTGGTGATCGAAGCGAAGCGCGCATCGTCATAGTCGCGCGACATGATGCCCATGAAGGCCTCGCCCCGGAACCGCCCGACGGTCCCGGAATAGCCGATCGTGGCCTCGTAGCCCTTGGAGCTGCGCTGGAAGCCTTCGTTGTCGATCGGCTGGTCGTAGTCGCGCTCGTCATAGATGACCTGAACGAAGACCTCGCCATCCTCCATCTGGAAGACGCCAAACCGCGCGCCGAGTTCGGTCTGGCGGCGGTCGCGGTCGTCGTTATCGATGATCGCGCCGCCCGCGGCGGGCGTGTCGTCATAATCGAGATCGCGCACATTCAGCCCGATCCGGTAGCTGCCGGTTTCAAGCTGGCCGCCGATGCCCAAGAAGGCGCTGCTTTCGGTGTATTCGGTGGGCGAGATGCCGTTCACGTCATCGGGCGAGAGGCGGCTTTCGTGATCCTGCGCGAAATCCAGCCCGCCGAAGGCGAAGAGCCTGTCGCTGAAGCGATAGCGCAGCTGCGCGCCCAGGAAGAGGTCCTCGTAATCCTCGTTCGAATTGCCCGAGTATCGCGCGATGTCGGCGCTCGCGGTCAGGTCCAGCCTGAAATCCTGCTGGCGCAGGGTCATGCGCAGCCAGGGCGACAGGATCGCCGCCCAGTCCGAAACCCGGTCGTTCGAGGTCAGGTAGATGTTGTCCGAATGCTGAAACGACAGGGTCGCGCCCGCATCCCATTCGAGGCCGGGAGTGCCTTGCGTGGACAGGACCGGGGGCGTCATCTCCCCATCGGCCGGAACGGGTTCTGCCCGAACAGCCTGGGCCACGACCATGACCAGGGCCGAAGTGGACAGGGCAAGCGCACGGAAATTCTTGTACTTCAAGGCGACCTCAGTGTCTTTTGACTAATTCACATGCAAGGGACCCTATCTGAAGGTCTCCGGCAGGAGAAGGACGGCAGACGAATTTACGTGCAAATTATCGGATGTGTTGCATCTTTCGAACGCGCGCCTTTCGCGCTTAAGGTGGTTGGCAGCTTTGCATCCGGCTGCACGCACACTCTCCTGCCCGGCCTTCCGCGCTCGGCGGAAATTGCGCTCGGTCAAGGTGCGGGGCATCACGCCGCTGCTAGGGTTGGAACATGTCGATGGCGCCTTCACAGCATCCGGCGATCCTGCGCACCGAGGAGGTCACCAAGACCTACCGCTCGGGCGCGGTCGCCGTTCACGCGTTGCGCGGTGTCGATTTCGCCCTCTACCCGCACGAGGTCGTGGCCCTTCTCGGGGCGTCCGGATCGGGAAAGTCCACGCTGCTCAACATCCTCGGAGGGCTCGATCGCCCGACCTCGGGCCGCATCTTTTTCCGCGACCGCGAGTTGACCGATCTCGGCGACGACGATCTGACCGAGTTCCGGCGCGCCCATGTGGGCTTTGTCTTCCAGTTCTACAACCTGGTGCCCAGCCTGACCGCGCGCGAGAATGTGGCCCTTGTCACCGAGGTAGCCGATGATCCGATGCGCCCCGAGGAGGCGCTCGAACAGGTGGGCCTCGCGGGGCGGATGGATCACTTCCCCTCGGAATTGTCGGGCGGCGAGCAGCAGCGCGTCTCGATCGCGCGCGCCATCGCGAAGCGCCCCGAGATCCTGCTCTGCGACGAGCCGACGGGCGCGCTCGACAGCAAGACCGGGGTCACCGTCCTCGACGCGCTGATCGAGGTGAACCGCAACCTGGGAACCGCGACGGCGTTGATCACGCACAATGTCGAGATCCGCCGGATCGCGGACCGCGTGGTCTACATGGCGGACGGCCGGATCACCCATGTCGAGGAAAACGCCGCCCGCGTCCCCCCGTCCGAGGTCAGCTGGTGATGCGGATGCTCGATCGCAAGCTGGCGCGCGATCTGCGCCACATCTGGGTTCAGTGCCTTGCCATTGCGCTGGTGCTGGGCTGCGGGATCATGGTGCTGATCCTGTCGACCGGGACCCAGCGCTCGCTCGAGGCGACGCGCGACGCCTATTACGAGGAGAACCGCTTCGCCGATGTCTTCGCCCCCCTCACCCGAGCGCCCAGGGGCCTGCTGGCCGAGATCGCCCGGATCGATGGCGTCGCCAGGGTCGAGGGACGGGTGGTCTTCACGGCGATGGTCGACCTGGAAGGCAGGCCGCAGCCTGCCTCGGCCATCGTCATCTCGGTTCCGCCGGACGGCCGGCCTGTCCTGAATGTCCCGGCCCTGCGCCAGGGACGGATGCCCAGGCCCGGCCATCCCGAGGAAGTGGCGATCTCCGAGGCCTTCGCCGAGGCCAACCGACTGCGGCCCGGGGACCGGTTCCACGCGGTGCTGAATGGCCGGATGCATCCCCTCGTGATCGCGGGCGTGGTGATCTCGCCCGAGTATATCTACACCGTCGGGTCCGGCGCCTTCGAGCCGGATGACGAGAATTTCGGCATCCTCTGGATCAACGAGGCTGCTGCGGCGGCGGCGAAGGACCTTTCGGGTGCATTCAACGACCTGACGTTGACGCTTGCGCATGGTGCGGATGAACGCGCGGTGATCGCGGGTGTGGACCGCATCCTCGCGCCTTATGGCGGGACGGGCGCCTATGGGCGCGATCGCCAGCCCTCGAACGTCTTCATCGAGGGCGAGCTGAAGCAACTCGGCACCATGGCGACGGTGCTGCCACCGATCTTTCTGGCGGTGTCCGCGGTCCTGGTGAACATGGTCCTGGGACGCCTCGTGGCGCTCGACCGGGCCCAGATCGGCCTGTTCAAGGCGCTCGGCTACCGCACCGGCACCATCGCGGCGCATTACACCAAGTTGACGCTGGGCATCGGTGCGGTCGGGGTCCTGCTGGGCTGGGGGTTCGGCTGGTGGCTGGGCCATGAACTGACCGAGATCTACACGCGCTATTTCCGCTTCCCCGGCCTTAACTACCGACCGGGAACGGCACCGATCGCGATTTCGGGCCTGTTGGGGATGGCGGCCGCGGTGCTGGGCGGCCTGCGCGCGGTGCGCGCCGCGACGGCGCTGTCTCCGGCCGTCGCCATGTCGCCCGCGCCACCGCCGGTCTATCGTCGCGGCTGGCTCGACCGGCTGGGCGGTCTC
>SBFT01000098.1 GCA_006227805.1 Paracoccaceae bacterium | reverse complement strand
CCGATGAAGTTCTCCATCGGGAAGCGGATGTTGGCGGCTTCCTGGATGGCGACCTGGTTCATCACGCCCCAGCCCCACATCAGGACATAGTCGGGCTTCTGCTGACGGATCTGCAACCATTGCGACTTCTGTTCCTGGCCGGGGCTGTCGACCGGCAGGAGCAGCAGTTCGAACCCGTGCTTGGCGGCCAGCGCCTCCAGCGTCGGGATCGGTTCCTTGCCATAGGCCGAGTTGTGATAGACCAGCGCGACCTTCTTGCCCGAGATGTCGTTGTTGTTGATCTCGAGCAGGTAGTTCACCGCGCCCGACGCACCGTCCCAGTAGTTGGCGGGGAAGTTGAAGGTGTGGCTGAACACGCGGCCGTTCTTGGCCGAGGTCCGGCCATAGCCCAGCGTGTGCATCGGGATGTTGTCGGCGGTGGTGCGCGGGATCAGCTGATAGGTGATCCCGGTCGAGAGCGGTTGATAGATCAGCGAGCCTTCGTTCTTCGTCGCCTCGTAGCACTCGACGCCTTTTTCAGTGTTGTAAGCGGTTTCGCACTCGATCACGCGGGTCATGACACCGCCGATGCCGCCGTCGCGTTCGTTCAGCAGCGTGAAGTAGTCGGCATAGCCGTCGGCGAAGGGAATGCCGCCCGCGGCGAAGGGCCCGGTGCGATAGCTCAGCGACGGGAACACGAGGTCCGCCATCGCGGGGCCCGCCGCCATCAGCGCGGTCAGGGCCATCGTGGTCAGTTTCATCTTCATCGGGTATCTCCTCCCTTGGTTCTGGTCCGATGTCTTGGGTCGCGCGCCTCCTCGCGCGCGGGTTCGTCAGTGCGGGAACGGCCAAAGCCGCAGCTTTTCCTTCGCCACGCGCCAGAGCTGCGCCAGCCCGTGCGGTTCGAGGATCAGGAACAGGATGATCAGAAGGCCCACGATCACCAGCTGGATGTGCGCCACGATGTCGGTGGGCCAGCCAAGCAGGTCGACGCCCAGCAGCTTCAGGAACACCGGCAGCACGACCAGCAGCGCGGCCCCCGCGAAGGAGCCGAAGATGCTGCCCAGCCCGCCGATGATGATCATGAAGAGCACGATGAACGACTTCTGGATGCCGAAGGCTTCGCCCACCTCGACCGCGCCCAGATAGACCGCGAAGAACAAGGCACCCGAGATGCCGACGAAGAAGGAACTGATGGCGAAGGCGGTCAGCTTGGCCTTGAGCGGGTTCACCCCGATGATCTCGGCGGCGATGTCCATGTCGCGGATGGCCATCCAGGTGCGCCCCAGCGTGCCGCGCGTCAGGTTGCGCGCGATCACCGCGCAGGCGAAGCAGAAGACCAGGCAGATCATGTACATGGCCCAGGGTTCGACGTTGGGTCCGGTGACGGCGACCCCGAAGACGCTGCGTTCTGGCGCGTTGATCTGCCCCGAGGCCGAGTAGTTGTAGAACCACGACACCTTGTTGAAGAGCCAGACCAGGAAGAACTGCGCCGCCAGCGTCGCCACCGCCAGGTAGAATCCCTTGATCCGCAAGCTGGGCAGGCCGAACAGGGTGCCGACCGCCGCCGTGATGCCGCCCGCCAGGATGATGTGGATGACGATGTTCACGTCCGGAAAGGCGGTCATCAGCTTGTAGCAGGCATAGGCGCCCACCGCCATGAACCCGCCGGTGCCGAGGCTGACCTGCCCGCAATAGCCCGTCAGGATGTTCAGGCCGATCGCCGCGATCGAATAGATCAGGAACGGCACCAGGATGGCGTTCACCCAGTAGTCATTGACGAGGAAGGGCACCACCAGGAAGGCCACCGCCAGCACCGCGTAATAGCGCCAGCGGTCGAAGGCGATGGGGAAGGTCTGGCTGTCGGCGACATAGGATGTCTTGAAGTCACCTGCTTCACGATAGAGCATCTCAGACGGTCTCCCCGGTCATGTCGGTATCCTCGTGGGCGCGGCGCGCCCGGTTGGCGGGCCGGGCATAGCCCGTGGCCTCGGAGTGGCGCACCAGCCACAGGTAGGCCCAGATACCCAGGCCCCCGCCGGCGGCCGCCAGCAGCGCCGCGACCACGACGCGCCCGCCGCCCTCGGCGCCCGAGGTCAGCGCCAGGTATCCGAAGGCCCAGAACCCGCCCCAGGCCACCACATTCAGGATCGCGATCAGCTTCTGCATGGCTACACCCTCTCGATGATCTTCTCGCCGAACAGGCCCTGCGGCCGGAAGACGAGGAAGATGAGCGCCAGCACATAGGCGAACCAGTTCTCGGTCGCGCCGCCGATCGCCGAGCCGATGAAGAACTCGAAGAGCTTCTCACCCATGCCGATGATCAGCCCGCCGACGATGGCCCCCGGGATCGAGGTGAAGCCCCCCAGCATCAGCACCGGCAAGGCCTTCAGCGCGATCAGCGACAGCGAGAACTGAACCCCCGACTTCGCCCCCCACATCAGGCCCGCGACCAGCGCCACGAAACCCGCGACCGACCACACGAGGATCCAGATGTAGTTGAGCGAGACGCCCACGCTCAGCGCCGCCTGGTGGTCGTCGGCCACCGCGCGCATCGCGCGGCCCTGCTTGGTATACTGGCTGAACGCCACCAGCGCGGCCACGAGGATCGCCGCCACGATGGTCGCGGTGATGTCGAGGTTGTCGATGAAGAAGCCATAGCCGAAGAGGTTGAACGTTGCCTCGTCGATGGCGGCGTTGATGCCCTGCGGCAGGCAGGTGCCCTCGGCCAGGCAGACATCCACCTTCTTGATGTCGGCGCCCCACATCAGGTCGGCGACGCCTTCCAGCAGGTAGGCGAGGCCGATGGTCGCCATGAACAGGATGATCGGCTCCTGTCCGACCAGGTAGCGGAAGATGAACCGCTGCACCGCCCAGGCCAGCAGGATCATCACGACGACTGTCAGCACGATCGCCAGGATCGAATGCAGCTTCCAGCCGAAGTAGTGGATGTTGGTGCCGAGGATGGCGTTGATCAGGTGGGCGAAGGGGATCTGTCCGTTCTGGATGCCCACGAAGGTCATCGCGGCGAACAGCGCCATGACCCCTTGCGCGAAGTTGAAGATTCCGCTGGCCTTGAAGATCAGGACGAAGCCCAGCGCCACCAGCGCATACATGACCCCGGCCATCAGGCCGTTCACCGTGACTTCCAGCGCGAAATAGAAGGTATCAGGCATCCGGACCTCCCCGGGTCGGCAGGGTTGAACATGTCCCGGCGGTCTCAGTCATGGCTGACCCCCAGGTAGGCGTCGATCACCTCGGGGTTGTTGCGCACCTCGTGCGGCGTGCCGTCGCCGATCTTCTTTCCGTAGTCCATCACGACCACGCGGTCGCTCAGGTCCATCACCACGCCCATGTCATGCTCGATCAGGGCGATGGTGGTGCCGAATTCGTCGTTCACGTCCAGGATGAAGCGGCACATGTCCTCCTTCTCCTCGACGTTCATGCCCGCCATGGGCTCGTCCAGCAGCAGAAGCGACGGCTCGGACACGAGCGCGCGGGCCAGTTCGACCCGCTTCTTCAGACCATAGGGCAACCGCGAGACGGGCGTCTTGCGGATGTTCTGGATTTCCAGGAAATCGATGATCCGCTCGGCCTTCTCGCGGTTCTCGACCTCTTCGCGCTCGGCGCGGCCCTTCCAGATCGCCTGGCGGAAGATGTTGCTGTCCATATGCGTCAGGCGGCCGGTCATGACGTTGTCCAGAACGCTCATCCCTTCGAACAGCGCGATGTTCTGGAAGGTGCGCGCGATGCCCTGCCGGGCCACCTGGTAGGGCTTCATCGGCGGCCGCTTGCGGCCGCGATACCAGACCTCGCCCTCCTGCGGGTGATAGAAGCCGCTGATCACGTTCAGCATCGAGGACTTGCCCGCCCCGTTCGGGCCGATGATCGCGCGGATCTCGCCCTCGCGGATGTCGAAGCTGATGTCCTTGATCGCCTCGACGCCGCCGAAGCGCAGCGTGATGTTCTTCATCTCCATCACCACGCCGCCGATCTTGCGGCCGTCGTCAGTGACGTATCCCTGGGATTGATCCAGCATCTATTTCACCCCTTCCCGACCGGCCACGCCCGCGCGGAAGATCACCGCGCCGATCAGGCCGTAGATCAACAGGATCACCAGCACGTAGAGGATGTTCTCCTGCCAGAAGTCCGGCATCCCGAAGACGAAGGCGCCGACCCCGCAGGCCCCGATCGCGGCACCCTGCGCGATGGACGCACCCCGCGTCAGGAACCGTCCCGCGGCCCAGCTGACCGCGAAGCCCGACGCGAACAGGATCACCGCCAGCAGGGTCATTCCGCCGCCATCCGCTGCCGTTCGCCCACGACCGCCGCCGCGCGGATTTCCAGCGTGGCGCTGATATGGCCCTTGCGGCCATCCTCGTAGGTCACCTCGGTGCGCGTGCTGACCGACTTCGACCCGTCGTAGAGTGCGGCGATGATGTCGGCGTATTTCTCCTCGATGATGCGGCGGCGGACCTTGCGGGTGCGGGTCAACTCGCCGTCATCGGCGTCCAGTTCCTTGTGCAGCACGACGAAGCGGTGCACCTGGCAGCCCGAGAGCATCTCGTCCTGCGCGACCGAGCGGTTCACCTCCTCCACATGGGACTGGATCGTCTTCATCACCTGCGGGTGACCGGCCAGTTCCTGATACGAGGAATAGGCGATGTTGTTGCGTTCCGCCCAGTTGCCCACCGCCGTCAGGTCGATGTTGATGAAGGCCACGCATTCGTCGCGCCCGTTTCCGAACAGGACAGCTTCCAGGATGTTGGGGAAGAACTTCAGTTTGTTCTCGACATATTTCGGCGCGAACATCCGGCCATCGGCCATCTGGCCCACGTCCTTGGCGCGGTCGATGATGCGCAGATGCCCGGTATCGGGCTCGATGAAGCCCGCGTCGCCGGTGGCGACCCAGCCTTCGGGATCCTTGGTCGAGGCGGTGGACTCGGCGTTCTTGTAGTATTCGACGAAAACGCCCGGGCTGCGATAGAAGACCTCGCCGGTGTCGGCAATGCGGATCTCCACATCGGGGCACTTGATGCCCACCGTGTCCGAACGCACCTCGCCATCCGGCTGCGCGGTGATGAACACCGTCGCCTCGGTCTGGCCGTAGAGCTGCTTCAGGTTGATGCCCAGCGCCCGGTAGAAATCGAAGATCTCGGGGCCGATCGCCTCGCCCGCGGTATAGCCGACGCGGACACGGCTGAACCCCAGGGTATTTTTCAGGGGTCCGTAGACGAAGAGGTTGCCCAGCCAGTACCTGAAGCGGTCGCCCATGCCGACCGGCTTGCCGTCCAGGATCGCGGGGCCGACCTTGCGGGCATGGGCCATGTAATGGTCGAACAGCCACTTCTTCAGCCGCCCGGCATCCTCCATCCGGATCATGACGTTGGTCAGCTGGGTCTCGAAGACGCGCGGAGGGGCGAAGAAATAGGTGGGCCCTATCTCGCGCAGGTCGGTCAGCATCGTGTCGGGGCTTTCGGGGCAGTTCACGCAGAACCCCGCCCAATAGGCCTGTCCGATCGAGAAGATGAAGTCGCCGACCCAGGCCATCGGAAGGTAGGACAGGATGTCCTCGTCCACGGTCAGCTTGTCGAATTCGCAGGAATTCTTCGAGGTCAGGATGACATTGCGGTTCGACAGGACCACGCCCTTCGGCTTGCCGGTCGTGCCGCTGGTGTAGAGCATCACGCAGGTGTCGTCGAAGCCCAACGCCTCGCGGCGGCGCTTGAGTTCCGGCAGGTATTCGTCGCGCGCGGCGCGGCCCTGGTCCTGCACATGGGAATACTGGTGCAGCTTGCTGTGGTCGTATTTCCGCAGACCGCGCGGGTCCAGGTAGATCATGTGCTCCAGCTGACCCAGCTGGTCGCGGATCTCGATCACCTTGTCGACCTGTTCCTGGTCGGCGGCAATGACGAAGCGCGCGCCGCAATGTTCCAGGACATAGGCCATCTCTTCGGCCACCGCGTCCTGGTAGACCGGCACCGGCACCGCGCCGCAGGACTGGACCGCCACCATCGCCCAGTAGAGATAGGGACGGTTGCGGCCGATGATCGCGACGAAATCGCCCTTGCGCAGGCCGAGGTTCAGAAGGCCCAGGGCCAGTGCCTCGATCTCCTGCTCGGTCTGACCCCAGGTCCAGCTCTGCCAGATCCCCAGTTCCTTTTCGCGATAGGCGGGCTTGTCGCGATAGAGCGTCGCGTTGCGATGAAGCAGGGCCGGAAGGGACTGATGCCCCCCGGCGCCGGAATGCGTCTCGGCCAAAGTCTTCCTCCTCCCAAACCGGCATGTTTGGCTGAGCCGGTCCTCGGCCGCCGGGGCGATTCCGCCTTCATGCGACCGGGGGCAAGCGTCGGCGTCAACTTTTTCGTGATGTTTGCCCAATTGTTACGAATTGTAACGGCTTCCGGACGTGCTACTCGGCCTCCAGCAGATCACCGGGCTGGCATTGCAGCGCTTCGCATATCCGGGCCAGCGTCTCGAACCGGATCCCCTTCACCTTTCCCGACTTCAGCAGGCTGAGGTTCTGCTCGGTGATGCCGACGATCTCGGCAAGTTCGCGCGACTTCATCTTGCGCCGCGCCAGCATCACGTCCAGACGGACGACGATCTGCATCAGACGAACCCCTTGTTTTCCTCGGCCAGTGCCGCCGCCTCGCGCATCGACATGCCCACAAACAGCAACAGCGCGCCGCCGATGACGAACCCCAGTCCCTGCGAGTCGATGGCCAACGTCAACTCGCGCGCGCCGGGCGCATTCTCCCAGGTCAGCAAGACCGACGCGATCGCGCCATAGGCCATCACCAGGAACGGCACCACGATCAGCCCCAGCCCGATCCGGCGCAGGTGCGCGCCGCAGGACGGCGACAGCGCATCGCCCTGCGCATAGAGGCAGAACAGCGCGTACATGTTCCACAATACGACCAGGTTCAGCACAAGGACCGGCCAGCCCGCGATTTGCAGGAGATAGAGCGTCCCCGCACCTGGCTGCACATCCATGCGCCCGACAGGCGCGGCTTCCAGCAGGATATCGCGGGCCATTTCCGGCTGGATCAGGAAGGCGATAGCGGCAAGGACCAGCACGCTCATCAGGACAAGCGTGACATAGGACAGGACCGAGGCGATGCGTTGCACGCGGGGCATGACAGGTTA